>JALYUS010000335.1 GCA_030853625.1 Chloroflexota bacterium | reverse complement strand
ACGTCGGTCGCGGAGTTGAAGGAACTGATTGGGCAGGAGATCGGCGTCAGTGAGTGGCTGGAGATCACGCAGCAGCGCGTCAACGAATTCGCGGACGCGACCGGCGATCATCAGTACATCCATGTGGACCCGGAGCGCGCGAAGACGACCTTCTTCGGCGGTACGGTGGCGCACGGCTACCTGACGCTCTCGCTCATCCCGTACCTCGGCAGCAAGCGCGCGTCCGGTGTCAAGATCAGCCTCGGTGGGCGGATGGGCGTTAACTATGGCCTCAACCGCGTGCGCTTCGTTTCGCCCGTGCGCGTCGGCAAGCGCATCCGCATGCGCTCGAAGTTGGTGAATGTCGAGGAGATCGGCGACCGCGCCGTGCAGATGACCAGCGAGCAGACGATCGAGGTGGAGGGGGAAGAGAAACCCGCCTGCATCGCGGAGACGCTGGGGCGGACGTATTTCTAGGACGATCAGGGTGGTGGGCGGCTAAAGCCTGCCGCCACCCTTTGCTGATTTTGTTCGTCTTTCCGGAGGGGATATGGGGATGACGACGACACCGCAGGCACACGAAAGCAGTGCCGCGACGAAAGTGAATGGGGCGGGGAGTGAACAGGAGCGATTCACCGGCGCGATGAATGCACTCTTTCATCCGAAGCGGATCGCGATTGTCGGCGCGACGCCGCGGCCGGGGTTCGCCTTCAATATTCACCGCCTGCTGCTCAATAATGGCTACGAGGGCGAGGTTTTCGGCGTCACGCCGCGACATCAGGAAGTGCTTGGCTGCCCGTGTTACCCGACGCTAGACGCGATTCCCGGTAGCGTGGACCTCGCGATGGTTGTCGTGCCGAGTAATCTCGTCCTCGATGTGCTTGGGCAGGCGGAGCGCGCCGGGGTTGGGGCGGTCAACATTATCACCAGCGGTTTCGGCGAGCAGAGCGACGACGAAGCGCACCGGCGGCAAGAGCAGATCCGCGATTTCGCGCGGCGCACCGGCATTCGCGTCGTCGGGCCGAACTGCCTCGGCATCATCAGCACGCCCGCGAAAATGGTCGCGAAATCCGGTGCGTATGCCAACGTGCGGCGCGGTCCGATTGGCATCGTCTTCCAGAGCGGCCTGCTCGCCTATAGCGCCGTGATTCCGCCGCTGGAGCGCGAGTTCGGCTACACCTACGTTGTGACGACGGGCAATGAGGCGGACCTCGATGCGACCGACTTCATGCGCTACTGCGTCGAGGACGAGGAAACGCGGGTCGTCGGCTGCTTCATCGAGCAGTTCCGCGATCCGCGGAAACTGCTCCGCGTGGCGGAGATGGCGGCGGAGCGGCAGAAGGCGCTCGTCGTCCTCAAAATCGGGCGATCTGACGCGGGCAAGCGGGCCGCGCAAGCGCATACCGGTTCGCTCGTCGGCTCCGATGCCATTGCGGACGCGATCATGCGGCAGTACGGCATCGTCCGCGTCTTCAACCTCGATGAGATGATCGAGACGCTGGCCGTCTTCCATGCGAAGCGGCTGCCGCGCGGCCCCGGCGTCGGGACGATCTTCGTCTCCGGTGGCGCGTGCGGCCTCGTCGCGGACCTCAGCCAGGACCTCGGCATTTCCTTGCCGCCCCTCGCGCCGGAGACGGTCGCGAAACTGACGCCGGTGATCCCGGAGTATGGTACCGTCGGCAACCCGCTCGACACGACCGGGCAGGCGGCGACGCAACCGGAGATCACCGAAGGCTCGCTCGTTGCAATGGCCGAGGACCCGAACATTCATACGGTGATCTACGGCCAGGCGTATCCGAGCCGCGTTGACCTGACGACGCCGGTCGGTGAAGTGTTGCGGACGATGCCGGAGCGCTACCCGGACAAGAACTTCTTCATCATGTCCCTCGTTACCGGTCGCGTCCAGGAGGGCCGCCGGTACGATCAGGACCCGGTCGAACCGACGATGAAATGGGACGGCGTGCCGTTCTTGCAAGGAACCGAAAACAGCCTGCGCGCCGTGCGCTCGCTGATCCGTTACGCCGATTTCCAGCGGACACGCGGACAGTCGGCAGTCAGCAGCCAGCAGTCGGCAGCGGACTCAGTCGTCGCTGAACGGGCGCTGGCGCTGGTCGCCGCCGCGAATGGGAAGCCACTCGTGGAACGTGCCGCCAAAGACCTGCTCACGCTCTATGGCATTCCGGTGACGCGGGAGCGACTGGCGACCAATGCCGACGAGGCGGTCGCGGCGGCACAGGCAATCGGCTACCCGGTCGCCCTCAAAATCGAGTCGCCCGACATCGCGCACAAGACCGAGGCGGGTGGCGTCCTGCTCAACATCGCGGATGACGCCGCAGTGCGCACGGGCTTCGAGACGGTGATCGCGAATGCGTGGCAGTACAAGCCGGAGGCGCAACTCGGCGGCGTCCTCGTGCAGGAGATGGTTAGCG
>JALYUS010000325.1 GCA_030853625.1 Chloroflexota bacterium | reverse complement strand
GATTACGGACGAGTACGCGTTGCTGGAACGGGCGCTCGCCGGCGAGGAGGCTCCGCAAGGAGATGTCTCGATCCCCGACGCGCCGGGTGGCCCGCGTATCGCCAGCGCGGTCGCTAGTCCGATGCGCGACGTACAGGGCCGGATCATTGGCGCGGTGAGCGTCAGCCGCGACATGACCGACCGCCTCACCCAGATGCGGGAGCGGGAGCAGTTGCATACCCTCGTGGAGGAACGCCGCCGGTTTGCTCAGGCGGTCTTCGACACCGTGCCTGTCGCCCTTGCAGTGATTGATACGGACGCGATGACGATCAGCGCCGCCAATCCGGCGTACGTCGAGGCGACGCCGGAACCGTACCGCAGCCAGGGCGTCAACGGGCATGCCCTCACAGACATCCTCCCGCATGCGACGGGCAACGGATTCATCGCCCAATTGCGGACGACCAGCCAAACTGGCGCTCCCTTTGAAACGCCCGCGACGCGGTACGAACATCCGATGCGCGGCACGACGTACTGGAATGAGCGGATGCTACCGCTCACGATGACCGATCCCGCCGGGCGTCATGTGCTCTATATTGCGGCAGATGTCACGAAGGAGGTCGAAGCGCAGCAGCGTATCGCCGCGCTCGCGCAGGAGACGGCAGAGCGGGCCGCCGAGTTGGAAGCGATCATCACGAATATACCCGATGGCGTGGCGATCTACGCGCCCGATGGACGACTGCGCCAGATGAACACCAAGGGTCAACAGATCATCGGTGAAATCGCGGAACCGGGCACGATGGCTGCGGAAAGGGCCGCGCGCTCCGTGTTTCGCTATCCCGATGGGCGGCCGATTCCGTTCGATGATTTGCCACTCCCACGCGCGTTGCACGGCGAGACCGTTTCCGGTTATGAGTTCATGAGCCGCACGCGGCATGGCGATGTTCACCTCCTTTCCAGCAGTGCGCCAATTCGTGACGCGGCGGGAGAAATTACGAGTGCGGTCGTCATGTTTATGGATAGTACCGAGCGCAAGCAGGCCGAACAGGAGCGCGAGCGACTACTCCGCGATGTGGAGCGAGGACGGCATCTCGCGCAAACGGTGATTGACAGCGCGCCGACGGGCATCGTCGTCTTCAGCGCCGATCCCGGCTTCACGGTGCGCCTCGCGAACGATCAATTCCTGTCGCTCGTCCAGGAACGGTGGCGAAGCGCGGGCGTGGTTGGCGCGCCGCTGGCCGCGTTCCTGCCCCGCGCGGAGGAGTCGGGCATCGCGCCAATCTTCCGCCGCGTCGCTGAGACGGGCAACCCAGTCAGCCTTTCGGAGTTTGAGTACGAGGGCGTGGGCGGCCGCGCCATCTTTTACGACTGGAGTCTCGTGCCGCTGCGCGAGGGCGGCGATGGGATAACGGGGCTGATCCTGCTGATCAGCGATGTGACCGATCGCGTCCTCTCGCGCCAGCGGATCGAGGAGTTGGCGGACGCGGCGGCGCAACGGGCGACCGAACTGGAGGCGATCATCGCCAATATGCCGGACGGCGTCGCAATCTATGGGCCGGATGGTCAGTTAGTGCAGATGAACGCGGCCGGAAGCGCGATCGCCGGTGAAGATGTCTCGACCGATGACGCGCTCCCGGCGGTCGTGGAGCATTTCGATTTGCGCTATCCTGATGGGTGCGTGATCCCGCTCGATGATCTGCCGCTGCCGCGCGCATTACGTGGCGAGACGGTTTCCGGCTATGCGTTCGTCAGCCACACGCGGCATGGCGACCGCACGATCCTGATGAGTAGCGCGCCGATCATGAACGCGAATGGGGAGGTCGCGAGCGCGGTGGTCGTCTTCAGCGACATCACCGAGCGCAAGCGAGCGGAGGAACTGACGACCCGTCTCGGGCGCATCCTGGATGCCTCCTCGAACGAGATTTACGTCTACGATGCCGTCTCCCTCCGCTTTCTGCAAACCAACGAGGGCGCGTGCCGCAATCTCGGCTACACGATGGATGAACTCCGCGCGATGACGGCGCTCGATCTCAATCCGGAACTCACGGCGGAATCGTTCGCGGCGCTGATCGCGCCACTCCGCGCGGGCGAGCGGGACGAGATCACCTTCGAGACGATGCATTGCCGCAAGAATGGTTCGCGTTATCCCGTGGAGGTTCGTCTGCAACTCTCTCGTGCGGAGAATCCACCGGTCTTCGTCGCCATTGATCAGGACATCACTGAGCGGCGTGCCGCCGAGCAGCAGCGCGAGCAGTTGCTGCGGGAGGTGGACGAGCGGCGGCGCTTCGTGCAGACCGTGGTTGAAAGCGCGCCCGTCGGCATCGCGGCCTTCGGCATGGATGCGGATCTCACGGTGCGGATGGCGAACAACCAGTATCTGCAACTGCTGGATGC
>JALYUS010000046.1 GCA_030853625.1 Chloroflexota bacterium | reverse complement strand
CGAAGACGCGCCAACGAGCGCGGATGGGCAATCCCTTTCCCTCACATTTCTGACCCCAACGCGATTAGTGTTGGGCGGTACCGCACTACAACGTCCCGAACCCCGCGTGCTGCTTCAGCGGATCGCCGAACGGCTTGATGCGGTGGCGGCGGCAGTAGGCGCGGATGCGCCTCATTTGCTCGATGACCCAACTTTCACTGCGGCAATCGGGCAACTGGAAATGCGCGATGATGCCACCCAGTGGATCGGCGATGACGCGCGCGGCGGTTTCGTCGGCAGCGCGACGCTCGTCGGCGCGCCCGACGATGCCGCACGGATCGCGACGGTTCTGCGCTGGGGCGCGGCGCTCGGTGTTGGCAAGGGAACGCTGCACGGTGCAGGGCGGTTCGTCGTCGGGCCGGTGCCACCGACAGCCCGGATTGCGCTCGCCGCCGAGGAGCCGCAGCAACCCGTCGCGTCACCACGATCGAAACCCGCTCCAAACACGCCACGGACGCGCCGCTCGGACACTCGGCCCCGCCGCAGTAAGAAGCGGTAACGAATATGTCTGCGTCGTCTTGTTGGTAGCGTGGGTTTCAGCCTGCGTTTCCGGCTCGCAGGCTGGAAAGCCCGCGCTACCGGGAAGGGGACGCAGGCTGAAGCCTACGCCACGGGGAATACGCTGTCATCCGGTAGTTCGCGCGCGGCGATGTCGCGCCGGTACGTTGCGCCGTCGAAGTGAATGCGTTCGGCGCTCGCGTAGGCGCGGTCGCGGGCTTCGCGGAGGGTTGGGGCAACCGCCGCGACGGTCAGCACGCGCCCGCCACTCGTCACGATGCCCCTGTCTTCGTCTTTTTTCGTCCCGGCATGGAAGACCAGCGCGGCGGTATCGAGGGTATCAAGGCCGGTAATTGGTCGGCCAGTCGGATACGTGCCGGGATAGCCACCCGAGGCGAGAACGACGCCGACGCACGCGCCGGGATGCCACCGAACCGTGTCCGCACTGCCTGCTAATCGCCCGGTCGCCGTGGCTGCACAGAGCGCGAGCAGATCGGCATCGAGGAGCGGCAGGATAACTTGCGTCTCCGGGTCGCCGAAGCGGCAGTTGTACTCGATCACCTTCGGGCCATCTGCTGTCAGGATCAGCCCCGCGTAGAGGACGCCACGATAGATGATGCCCTTCTCCACGAGGGCGCGGGCCGTTGGCCGGAGAATCGTCTCCATGATGCGGGCGAGCAGGGCGTCGTCCACGAGCGTTGTCGGGGCGTACGCGCCCATGCCGCCGGTGTTTGGGCCGGTGTCGCCCTCGCCGATCCGTTTGTGATCGCGCGCGGGCAGGAGCGGCACGACCGTCTCGCCGTCCACGAGCGCCAGGACAGAGACTTCATCGCCAGTGAGAAATTCCTCGATTAGCACTGTCTGCCCCGCCGCCCCGAATGCGCCGCCTTCCAACGATTTGCGCACCGCGCTTTCCGCCTCACCGCGCGTCGCGCAGATCGTCACACCCTTGCCTGCCGCGAGGCCATCCGCCTTGATGACGACGGGATACGAGACTTCTTCCAATGCAGGCAGCGCGCGCTGAACATCAGAGAATGTCTCCGCATGGGCAGTCGGGACGCCGGCGCGATGCAAGAGGTCTTTCGTCCACGCCTTGCTGCTCTCGATCCGCGCGCCGTCTCGGTTTGGCCCGAAGCAGGCGATGTCGCGCGCACGTAGCGCGTCCGCGAGGCCGTGTGCCAGCGGCTCTTCCGGCCCGACGACGACGAGATCAATCCGCTCGTTCGCCGCCAGCGCGACGATGCCGTCCATGTCCGTCGCCGGGATGACGATATTTCGGAAGCCATCTGCCGTACCCGCATTACCAGGTGCGACGATCAGTTCGGCGCAGTTCGGGGATTGGGCGATCTTCCACGCGAGGGCATGTTCCCGCGCCCCGTTCCCGACAATCAGGACGCGGCTAGTCATGCAAGCCTCATTCCCACTCTATCGTCGCGGGGGGTTTGGAGGTAATGTCGTACGTCACGCGGTTGACGCCGGGCGCTTCGTTGACGATGCGATTGCTCATCCGCGCCAGCACGTCATAGGGGATGCGCGCCCAGTCAGCGGTCATGGCGTCCTCGCTCGTCACGGCGCGGATGGCGATTGCCTCGGCGTAGGTGCGTCCGTCGCCCATCACGCCGGTACTCTCGACCGGGAGCAGCACGGCGAAATACTGCCAGATCTCGCGATCCAATCCCGCCGCCTCGATCTCGGTGCGTACGATGACATCCGCGATACGCAGCGTTTCCAATCGTTCATCGGTGATCGCGCCGAGGCAGCGGATCGCGAGGCCGGGGCCGGGGAACGGCTGACGGGCGATGATCGCCTCCGGCAGGCCGAGGGCGCGACCGGCTGCCCGCACCTCATCTTTGAACAGGTGGCGCAGCGGTTCGACGAGCGTGAATGGTAAATCCTTCGGCAAGCCCCCGACGTTATGATGCGTCTTGATCTTCATCGCCGCCTTGGTATCCGAGGTCGTGCTCTCGATCACATCCGGATAGAGCGTCCCTTGCGCGAGGAATGCGAACGGGCCATGCGTCTTCGCCTCCGCCTCGAAGACGCGGATGAACGTTTCGCCGATGATCGTACGCTTCTTTTCCGGGTCGGTCACACCGCTCAGTTTTTCGAGGAAGCGGTCGGTGGCATCCACGTGGACGAGGGCAATCTGGAAGGCGTCGCGGAAGGTGTGGACGACCTGTTCCGCCTCGCCCGCGCGCAAGAGACCATTGTCCACGAAGACGCAGGTTAGCCGCTCGCCAATCGCCCGGTGAACGAGGACCGCCGCGACGGATGAATCCACGCCGCCGGAGAGCGCGCAGAGCACCCGTCCCTGTTCGCCGACCTGCGCGCGAATGTCCGACACCGCTTGATCCACGAAGTTCGCGCTCGTCCAGTTGCCGATGCAGCCGCAGATGTCATAAAGAAAGTTCCGCAGCAGGGGTGTTCCTTCGGGCGTGTGGACGACTTCGGGATGAAAGAGCACGGCGGAGATGCGCCCGTTTGTCGCGGCGGCAACCGGCGCGGTTGGTGACGACGCGAGCACCTGCCAGCCAGGCGGAGGCGCGACAATCGAGTCGCCGTGGCTCATCCAGACATCGAGATGGCGCGGCAGGCCGGTGAAGATACGGCCCTCGGCGGCAACATCCACGGAGGCCGGGCCATACTCCGGGTGGCCTTCCCGCCGTACATCACCGCCGAGGGCATGGAAGAGTGCCTGCATCCCGTAGCAGATACCGAGAATCGGCACATCGTGCGTCAGCAACCAATCCGGTAACGGCGGTGCGCCCGGCTCGTAGACGCTTTTCGGCCCACCGGAAAGGATAATGCCCTTCGGATTGAGCGCGGCGACCCGTTCCCACGGCGCATCGTGCGGGACGAGTTCACTATAGATGTGCAATTCCCGCACGCGGCGAACGATCAACTGCGCCGTCTGCGAGCCGAAATCCACGACGACGACGGTGTCGGGAAGTTCGGAGTTCGGAGTTCGATGACCTTCTCCGAACTCCGAACTTGTATGCTTATTGATCATTGCGCTCCTTGCCAAGATAGACGTAGCGGGTGTCGTACTGCCAATCATGGATCGCCGCGATGTCCGCATCGAGGCGGGGGGCGAGCGGATCGAGGAATTTTGCGAGATGGATGTCCACCACATCACGATCATCGAGGCCGAGCGCGCCGCAGAGACTGTCGAGCGCGATCTTCAGACCGCCATCGAGATCGCGGCGGCGTGGTGAAAGGAAATGGAAGCCGAAGTCTATGCCGAGCGGGATACCACGCATCGCTTCCAACTCTTCGAGCAGCGTCGCATCGTGCGAGACCGCATTCTCGACTGCCGCCATCACCTGCTTCTTGAACGCGGATGCCTCCTTCGAGAGGACGCGCTTGTGGCCGACGGTCACATATTGATTATTTACGCCGGGTGGCAGGGGAAGGGTCAGGCGCACCAGGGCCTCCCAGGGATTTGACGCTGCGTCCGTACACACCGCGTGGGTGTAGGATAGCGGTGAGCGCGTACACCCGTCAATGCGCGGGTGCGGCGTGCGGCGCGGGAGAAACCGGGGAGAAGCGCAGAGGACGCAGAGGGCGCGGAGAAGAGAAAGAATGTTGGAAAACCAGAATGCGACGCTTCTTTCTCTTTTCTCTGTGAACTCTGGGCTCTCCGCGTCCTCTGCGCTTCTCCCGTTTTCCGTTTTCGCCTGATTCGGGAGTGTGATGTGACGCTGCGTGAAGAGTATGAGGAGCGATTGGCGGCGTGGCGGCGGGAGCGGAGCCGGATGCTGTCGGATCGGCTGACGCGGTCCCGCAAGGAAGCGCAGATGCACGAGGCGGACGTCGAGCAGGATGACAGCGTGGCCGAGTACTTCGCCGACCGCACAACGGAGATGGCGTATCGCGTCGCGGCGGACGAAGCCCGGATGGCGACGCTCGCGGCGGACGCGGAGGAGATGCGAATTGCGATGGTGACGGAAGAACTGGACGCAACGATTGCCGCGTACAACGAAGCGCTCCGCACGATGGCGGAGCAACTTGCGACATTGGACACACAGATCGCGCAGGTCGCCGCACTCAGTCAACGCGCCGAGGAACTGGCAACCACCCTCCCCGCATCAGCGGCCCGGCAACACCAGGTAGCGGACGCTATGACAGTGCGGACTGCGGAGATCGGCGAGCGGATGCAGGCGCTTCAGGATGCGGTCACTCTCATGGGCTGAAGTTGCCCAGAGGCGTCCGGCCACCGTTCGTTATCCTTGTGGGTGGCGCGGCACGGACTCACCCTTTTCGAGGACGATATGATCGGTGCGGCCACCTTCGCGGCCAACCTCTTCCTGCTGTCCGCTCTCGTCATGGACGGCGGTCGTACCCTCCTTACGGTGCGCGTCGCCCGCTTCGTTGTCGGTGAGTTCCTCCGTGACGGCGGCTTGCCCTGCCGCGATTGTCGCGTTGCGTTGCTCCTGATCGTTGTTTCGGCGATCCATTGGATGGCTCCTTCGCTCAGATATTCGCAGCGCGCGTGCGTTGCCATTGACGTGCGAACGCAACCGGGATGCCACGGGGTCGTGTCCCTATGCGCTTTCCTGACCCCTGGCCCCTTCCTTTCGAGGGAAGGGGCCAGGGGTTAGGCAAAATCCCGCCACGAGAACTGCGGACGCCAATCGAGCATCCGTTTCGCCTTGCCATTGTCCACACCGGACTGGACGCCGGTGAGGGATTTCGCCCGCTCGCCAAGCGCTTTGGAGACCTGTGGAGCGAGTACGGCGACGGATCGTTCGGCGAGGGCGTCGTCCGCGACGATGTAGAAGGATTCGTGCAGCGTGACGTGCGTTTCGAGCGCCTTGCGGTAGGCGACAGCGAGATCGCGCACGTCAATGTACGCCCAGAGGCCGGAGGCAAACGAGAGCGGCTGCTCGTGGACGCGCCGAACGACATCGGGCCACCAGCCGTCGAAAACGACGTATGGCGGACGGATGGAGATTACCTCAGTGCCGCAGCGGTTGCGGATCATTTCCGCCGCTTGCTCGCCGACGAATTTGGAGAGCGCGTACGGGTCCTGCGCCTGATGCGGGTGGAACTCGTCCACGGGTAGGTAGGAGGGCCACCATTCGTGAGTGCGGAAATCCATACCGAGCCAGTTGATGCTGCTTGTCTCGATCAGTTTCGGGATGCCGAGCGCCCCGACCATCTCCACGACGTTGTAGACGCTCAACACATTCGTTGCGTAGACGACCTCCGGCGGGTCCTTCGTCGGATTCGGAATCGCTGCAAGATGAATGACTGCGTCCGGCTTTCTGCCGCGGAAGGCGAGCACGCCGACGGCATCGGCGGGTTGCGTCATGTCCGCCTGCACGTACTGAACGCCTGCCGGAAGGTCTGCTGGCGCGCGGGCAAGATCGGTCGCGACGATTTCATAATCATGCGCGGCGAGTTCCTTGACGACCTGCTGCCCAATCCGACCGCTGGAACCGGTGACGACGACGCGCATATGCACTCCCTTCGGTCGTGAGCAATGAGCAATGAGCAACGAGTAGAGGTTGATTCTCCCCTCATTGCTCATTGCTCATTGCTTCTCATAGTCATGCCACGAGTGCTGCGGCTTCCAACCGAGCAGGCGCTTCGCTTTCGCGTTGGAAATATCCGCCGCGTGGCCGTGCATGCCGATGTCGAGCGGCCCGGCGTCCCGATATGCCTGTTGGATGCTCGTCTCAATTGGCTCGTCCGTGAACGCGTCGTCATTGACGATGTAGAGGGCTTCGCAGCCGAGATGCTCCTTCTCGACACTCAGACGATAGGCCTCTGCGAGGTCTTCGGCGTCGGAGTAGGACCATGACAGCCACGTTGCCGGTCTGCCAGCACGGATTTGGCCGATACGCAGCGGATACTCGTCCGGCGTGATGACGAGCGCGGGGCGGATCGAGATCGCCTGCGCGCCGGTGCGGGCATGGAGCATTTGCGCGGTCGCTTCCCCCGCGATCTTGGAGAGACCGTAGGCATTGACGACCCAGTTCGGCGTCGTCTCGTCCATCGGCCAGCGGGGCGGCGCGATCGTGCCGCCGGAGCGCATGTACTGATGGACATTGACGCTGCTCGTCTCGACGAATTTTGCAATGCCGAGTTGCGCGCACGCCTCCGCGACGTTGTAGACCGAGAGGGCGTTAATCCGCCAGACGTTGGTTGGCAGCGATGACGCGACGGGCCAGACGTTCGGCAGCGCGGCAAGGTGAATTACCGCGTCCGCGACCGTACCCCGCCACTTCAGCGCGCCGACAACCTGCCCCAGATCCGTCGTGTCCACCTGCACGAATCCCGCACCCGGCACGGGATCGCGCGGCGGGCGGCGCGTCACATTGATGACCTCGTGCCCCGCCGCAAGCAGATTGCGGACGACGAACCCACCGACAATCCCGCTGCCTCCAGTGACGACGATACGCATGTGCGCTCCTTTCGGTCGCGAGTTCGGAGTTTGGGGTTCGATGTTCGATGACTCATCGAACCCCGAACTCCGAACTTCTCTATTTCACGAGGTCGCGCCAGTAGTAGTGCTGTTTGAAGCCGAGGAGACGTTTGGCCTTTGCGTTGGTAACACCTGCATCGTTGCCGGTCATGTGCGCGGCTTTGTTGCCTGCCTGCGCGAAGTACTGCGGCACGAGTTCGGCGAGGGGG
>JALYUS010000284.1 GCA_030853625.1 Chloroflexota bacterium | reverse complement strand
GGCTAAAGCCCGCCGCCATCGAGAAGAAGATGCCCACTACCACTGATTCAGGCGGCGCGCACGTCCTTGATGACGGCGCGGAGCGAGGCGGAGGGTGTGACGATCTCGAAATCGTCACCGGAGCGATGACCGATTAGCGCCTTGCCGACGGGCGATTCGTTCGAAATGCGCCCCTGGCGTGGTTGCGCCTCGACCGCGCCGACGATGGTGTAGGTCACATCGTCCCCATCGAGATTGAGGGTCACGGTCGAACCGACCCGGACGACGCTCGTGTCCTCGATAAAATCGGCGGTGACCACCGCGTGCTTCATCAGGTATTCGAGCTCGCGGATGCGCGCCTCGATCATCCCCTGTTCCTCGCGCGCGGCGTGATAGCCGGCATTCTCTCGCAGGTCGCCTTCCTCGCGGGCGCGCTGGACGACGGTCGAGATCTCCTTGCGCTTCACCTTCGTCAGTTGGTCATATTCGGCCTGAAGCGCGATCATCCCGTTCTGGGAGACGGGGATTTTCTTGGCAACCGATGCCGTCTGCGCTTTCGCTTTCTCGCGCCGCAGCTTCGCCGCGTTCTGTCGTTGCGTCGTGCTACTCATGTCCAGTCCTCTTCTCACGGAGGTCGCCCATCGCCTCGTTGATTCTCATTGTAAGGCACAGGCGTCACCGCTGGCAAATGCGCAGTCGCTTTCCAGACGGGCGTGATTTCGGCATCCTTGAACCACGCAGTGAGCGCGTCGTCTCCCTCAGCGATCGAGACGAGGGCACGGCCATCTGGGAGTATCTGCACGCTCGCGCCATGCATGTGGGCGAGCGCGATGGCCTCGTCGAGAATATCGCGCGCATCGGCAGTGAGGATGATGACCCGTTCGAGGATCACGCGGCGCACGGCCCGCAGCCATTCTTCGAGCGTCGCGTGGGTCGCATCACTGAGCGGCCCACCGGTGCGGCTCTCCAGGAATCGCACGACCTGATCGAAGGCGAGGCCGCGCCGGAGCGCCCGGCGGAGCGACGGAGCGGTGATGCGATAAATGCTGACCCGATCCAGTGTTTCGGCGTCTGCGAGCGCGAGGAGCGGCCAGAGATGCGCCGGTTCCGCGTGGAGGACGAGAACGGTGAGATCGGGTTGGATCGCGAGCGGCGTTGCCCCGAAGGGCGGGATGGCCGGTTCCGCCCCCCGACCGAGCAGCCACCATCCGACATCCGTCACTTGCACCGCCTCGCCCATTGCCGTCCGCCCCCAGGCGACGACGCCAAACCACGAGAGAGCGGTGCGGAGCGTCGCCTCGATGCAGCCCCGGACGAGCGCCTCGCGATCCGGTGGCGCTTGCCCGACCGCGCTCGCCGCCGTGAACTCCTCACCGAGGAGCGATGGTCGCACCTGCACGAGGCGTGCGCGCAGGCTTTCGAGCAGATACCAGTGGCCCGGTTGGCACTCGGTCAGTGCGTCGAGCAGCCGCCCGCGGAACGTGGGCCACTCGACGCCCCACAATTGCATCGCCGTCCCCTGCCCTTCGAGCCAGCCCGCCATCCCGCGCCAGACGGTGAATAATTCGCGCGTTTGCGCGCCGAAACCGAGTTTCGCCCACGCTACCGGATCGTTGATCGCGAGCATGCGCCGCCCTTCGTCGTCGCGTTCCGTGACCAACCCGCGCGCGCGACCGAGGGCGGCGAGAAAGGCGAGTGCGGCGCTCGGCGGAATCGTCGCATCGAGCGCCGCCCAGAAGTGGTGAGCGACGCGCTCGGTGAACTGATGATCGTCCGCGAGCGCCGCGATGCCGCCGCTCGGCCAACGCGCCGCCTGATGCTCGATCAACCGCAGCAAGGTCAACAGGTCCCAGGCCAGCGCGAAGGGATGCCGCCAACCGTGCAACGGCTCGGCGGAGACGGCATTCAAGGGCGGCAGCGGCATCTGCGTCATCGCGGGCGCGCGGAACTCCAACGGCATGACAAGCATCCGCTCGCCCCATGACCAGCCGTGACAGGCGAGCAAACTCGCCGTCAGTTCCACGAGCAGCGCGTGGCGCGCGGACGGCGTCTCCGCGCCCGCGAGTGCGGTGGCCTCGCCGAGCGGCAGCGGCGACGTCTCCTCACGCAGCACCGCGACGACGCGGCGGGCGCCGGGTGAGAGCGCCGCTTCGACCTCCGCCAATGCGCGCGGCGTTCGCACGCGGGTGTGGAGCGCATGCAGCAACCG
>JALYUS010000270.1 GCA_030853625.1 Chloroflexota bacterium | reverse complement strand
AATTAGAGACGTGGAAGCGCCAGCGCGAACAGGCGGACATGTCGGACGCCGAGAAGCGCGATGCCCGCATTCGGGAGTACGAGGCGAAGGAGCAGGCATGGGAGCGCGAGAAGCGTGACCTGCGTTTGCAGACCGCCCTCACCGCTGCCGCGACGAAAGCGGGCGCGGTGTACCCGGAGCAAATCCACCGCCTTGTCGAATACGACACGGTCGAATGGAACGATGCCGGACAACCGCGCAACCTGACCGCGACGATCAACGGACTAAAGAGCGAATACCCCGCGCTCTTCCGCACGCATGGCGGGGCGGGCAATGCCGATGCCGGATCGGGCGCTGGCGGCATGAGCCGCGCCGACCTGTCAATGAACAATTTGATTCGGCGCGCCGCTGGGCGCGAGTAGATGGACGCGCAAGAGGAGTACTACCGCCTCTGGGCAAGCGAAGAGGATGAACGCTTGCGTCTTCTCTACCTGAGTCACGTATCCGTTTCAGCGATTGCCAAACGGCTGAATCGAACCCCAGATGCAGTTCGCGTCGCAGTACATCGTACTGGGCTTCACCGACGTAGAAGTTATGACGGATGATCGAGGGGAGGTGATGCCTTGAACGATCGCCTGAAACTTTGGATCATCTTCCGCCGCATCTTGTATATGGTGATCGGCGCGCTCGACGAGTTCTTGGGCTACAGCCCGAAAGAAAAGTGACCCGTTTCTCTCCGTAGGCCGCATTCGCCTTGCGCGAACCCGCCGTAGGAAAGAGAGCCGCAGCCATCGTGGCCCCGCTCTGATGTGAAGCAATTCACAAAGGAGCACCACGGTGAGTTTCAGCAATGTCATTTCACGTACGAAGGAACAAGCGCTTGTCCCGGAGGTCATCTCCTACGACATCCTCAAGGGGCTGAACAACGATTCGGTCGCCCTGCAACTCTTCCGGCAAATCCCGATGGCGACCAACCAGACCCGTATGCCGGTGCTCGCCGCCCTGCCGACCGCCTATTTCGTCTCTGGCGATACGGGCATCAAGCAGACGACCGAGATGGCCTGGACGAACAAGTACCTCAACGTCGAAGAGTTGGCCGCGATCATCCCGATTCCGGAGAACGTCCTCGATGACACCGCGTACGATGTCTGGGGCGCGGTCAAGCCGCTGATGCAGGAGGCACTCGCCCGCGCACTCGACGCCGCGATCATCTTCGGCGTCAACAAGCCCTCCTCGTGGCCGTCGGACATCGCGACCGGGGCCGTCGCAGCGGGGAACGTTGAGACGCGCGGTACGAACGCGGCGGCGGCCGGTGGTCTCGCCGGCGATCTTTCAAGCCTCTTCGGGTTGATTGAGGCCGACGGCTATGACGTGACCGGCATCGTCGCGAACCGCACCTATCGCGGTCTGCTGCGCAACACGCGTACCACGTTCGGTCAAGAGTTGATGGAACTCTCGACGACGAGCGCGTACGGTATCGCCATTACCTACCCGATGCGCGGCCTCTGGCCGACCGGCTCCGGCGCCACCGAACTCGTCGCAGGAGACTTCACGCAGGGTATCCTCGGCGTCCGCAAGGACATCACCTACAAGGTGCTCGATCAGGCGGTCATTCAGGACAACACTGGCGCGATCATGTTCAACCTCGCCCAGCAGGATATGGTTGCGCTGCGCGTCACGATGCGCGTGGCCTATCAGATCGCCAACACATTAAATTATGACCAGCCTATTGAAGCGAACCGATTCCCGTTTGGAATTATGCATTCCACGTAATCCATTACGGAAATGCTAGTCACCGTGACGCCCTGTTTCGTGATGGAGGGGGCATGACGTTCACCAATGATCCGCCGCTGGCGCCGGGCGAACTGCCCTACCCGCAGACGCCGGAGGAGGTTCGCGCCCGCGCCTATCGGGTCTCGCTCGTCAACCGGGCGATGGCAACGATGGCGCGGGGTGCGGTACTCAGAGGCAACCCGTACGCAGCAGCGAAGAACCGCCTCGATTGGCGGCCGATCGAGGATTTTATGGCAGAGCAGGAACCATAGAAAGGAACGAGTACCGATGGCCAAGCCGAAAAAGGGCGTTGTCCCGCCACAGTTGCGCCCCTTCCTGAAGAAGACGGCCAAGACCACAAAGAAAGGCAAGTGACACGATGGCAGACGCGAAAGAGAAGGCTCCCGCCGCAAGTGACGAGCGGTTGCTGGCAGATGACAAGCGTGAGGTGCAAGCGACGGTAGACGCTGAGAATGCGCAGGGATTCAGGGGCTACAATCCTGACATCACGCCCAATGAAAACTACACCTTCAACGGGCAAGCGAAGGGGCTTCCCACGCCTGAAACTGACCCGCGTCTGGCAGCGGAAGCGGGACGCCCGTTCATCGCCCACGCGGGACATTCCCTGCGTGACGATGCCAAGAAGAACGAAAAGTAAGAACGGGCGCGATGCCCTCATTCCAATGAAAGGATCACGCCAATGAGCGCGCCGAATATCCATAAATCCGAGGTCGCGGTTCCTGCCGTGGCGACCGCCGCGACTGCCGACACGCCGATTGATGAGGCCCCGTTCGCGGGCACGGTGACGGCGGTGTCGTACGTACCGGACGCGGCAATCACCGGCGCGGCAACGAACAGCCGCACCGTCACGCTCTACAATCGCGGGCAGGCGGGCACGGGCACGACGGTTGTGGCGCAACTCGCTTTTGTCGCCGGGACGAACGCCGCGCAGTATGGCCGCACGACGATTCCCCTTTCCATCGTGGCGGGCGCGACCACCGTGGCAACCGGTGATGTCCTTGAATGGGATAGCGCCGCCGTGGGCACTGGTCTCGCCGATAGCGGCGGCTTGGTCCACGTCGAGGTGACGCGAGCGGACGTTTCGACCTGAAACATGATTGGTCGCGCGGCGGTGGCACCCCTCAACCGGGAGCGAGTGTCGCGCGGCCTGTTGCCGTAGGGAGCGCACGATGGCGGATTACACAGATAGCGTGACCGCTTCGGCGTACATCGGGGGCGCGAGTCTGACGGGTGGTGATGTGTCCACGCTGTCCGCGATCATCACCGCATGCTCGCGCGCCTTTGACCGCGCCACCGAGCGGGCCAATAACTTCTGGGCCGCCCAGACCGCCGTGACGCGCCGGTACAGCGGATCGGGCAACCAATGGCTCGACATTGACGACTGGGACACGATTACCGCCGTGACGATGAGCACGACGCAAAACCGCTCGGATGCGACGGCGGTCGCCTTGCCCATCGGTGGCGTGCCGCAATCACCCGATTATGCCGAGGTCTATCCACTGACCGGGCCACCATTCAGCCAACTCTTTCTGCTCAGGACGTGGTATCCCGACGCCTACGGGATTGGGAACGTCGCCGTGACGGGCAACACGATCCTGCCACCGGAAATCGCGGACGCGGTGGCGCTCTGGGTCGCGTATCGCTGGAAGCGCATGAAGACGAACTTCGCGGATCGGGTCAGTATTGCCAATGGCCCTGCACTGCAATGGAGCGGCATGCCGCCCGACGTGCAGCAGGTCATCGATCAGTACAAGGCGGAGCGGCCGATGATCGTCATGCCCCGCGACCCGCGTACGCAGAGCCCGCGCCTGTCGCCGCTTGGCGGGCAGATGCGGGTGCTCGTGCCGGGCACGCTGGGCAACTCGTGAGCGGGAAGCCGTCAAAGAAAGGGACGGATCGCGTCAAGAAGGTCATTCAAGCGGCGGTCGTCAAGTGGAAGCCCTTGATGGGCCTCGGTCATTGGGAGATTCACACCTGCTGGTATCGCCGCGAGAACGACATCCCGAAGGAGTTCCGGCCCCGTCCGAAGCGCAACTATCGCGGCGCGAAGATGTGGGTGCGGGTCGATTGGGAATATCTCGAGGCGTGGGTGAACGTCAACTTGCCCGAATGCGTCGATGACGACGCTGAGCGGCTCGAACACATAATCATGCACGAACTGGCGCATGTCGTCGTCAATGAGATGCGCGAGTGGGCGACGCACCCGGCCGACCACGCCATGAAACATGAGGAGCGCGTGGTGGAGACGCGGGCGCTCTCGTTCATGTGGGCGCATTTCGCCGGTTGGAATGAAGGGCGCGACGATCTGCGGAAGAAGCGCACGAAGGGCGGATAACCGTGAGCGTCGGGGGTGGGTAAATGTCTTTCGATCTCGTCGCCGACCTCGCCGAACTCGATACGGCATTCATGCCCGACAGCGTGACGATCCACACGCAGCCCGCGCCCGCTGGCGGTGGGGACTGGCACGGCGTCAAC
>JALYUS010000269.1 GCA_030853625.1 Chloroflexota bacterium | reverse complement strand
GCTTATACGTCCTCCGTTTTACCAATGACCGTGTTTTGAATGATCTTTCCGCGTGTATCTCAGAAATTCGGAATGCCACGAGGAATATCGAGGCATCGCGATGAGTCACCCCTTCCTCGCGGGAAGGGGCAGGGGTTAGGTCCTTCCGAGTATACAAACCCGCCAACCTCATCCCCTGCGCTCTTTCACGGTGTCGGCTTCGGCGCGCGGGGCGGTGCGTCGGCAACCTGTCCGCGCCGCTGCGCGAGGGCCTGCCAAATCGCTTCGTCGGGCAGCGCCGCGACTTTCGCGAGGACGAGGGCGTGGTAGAAAAGGTCGGCAATCTCGTTCGCCAGTAAATCACGGCTATCCGCGTCGCCACGCTCGACATTTTTCGCGCCGATCACCACTTCCGTCGCCTCTTCACCGACTTTCTTGGCGATCTTGTCCGTGCCTTCGCGGAAGAGATACGTCGTGTACGAGCCGTCCGGCATCGTGCGCTGCCGCTCCGCGATCACCGCCGCGACATCGCGCAGCACGTTCGGCCCGATGGTCGGTGCGGCCGGTTCGGCAGCGATGTAGGTGGGTTCGGTCATTGGGCGGTGGAAGCAGGAGGGCTTGCCGGTGTGGCAGGTCGGGCCGTGCGGCGTCGCGCGGACGAGCAGCGCATCGCCGTCGCAGTCGGCGGTAACGGAAACGACATCGAGGTAATGCCCGGAGGTCGCGCCCTTCTCCCACAGTTCCTGCCTGCTCCGGCTCCAGAACCAGACGTGCGGCCCGGCGAGCGTGCGGCGCAACGACTCCGCATTCATATGCCCGATCATCAGGACAGCGGCCGTCGTCGCGTCCTGCACGACGGCCGTCACGAGGCCATGCCCGTCCCAATGCAGCGCTGTCGGATCAATCAATGATGCTGTCGCGGTCACGCCGGTCCATTCCCCTTTCGGCGTTGCTGAACACCTTTTCACACACGACGTACAACGAGCGAGACGCCGATGCTATACTAGCACGAGTGGATGGCGACGGAGTTTCTTTCAATGCACGGAAACTTGGGGGCGGCATACTCGCGGTCGTCGTCACCGGCGCGGCAATGGTCACGGCCCTGTATGGATTCGTCCGTCGTGGCGAACGAGAGACGGTGCGCCCGCCTGCGGACGCGATCATCGTGCTCGGCGCGCAGGTGCATCGTAATGGCCGTCCGTCGGCCGCGCTACGGGGGCGAG
Organism: Chloroflexota bacterium; assembly: GCA_030853625.1. GTDB lineage: Bacteria > Chloroflexota > Chloroflexia > Thermomicrobiales > JALYUS01 > JALYUS01. The sequence continues at coordinate 5,542 of JALYUS010000269.1, read as the reverse complement.
TACAGCGGGCAGTGGCGTTGTATCATGCGGGGTTGGCGCAGCGGCTGGTCGTGACGGGCGGGGTCGGCGAGGCGGGCGTCTCGGAGGCGTCGGTGATGCAGGCGCTTGCCATCGCGGGCGGCGTGCCGGAGTCGGCGATCGTGATCGAACCACGAGCGACGCGAACGTTGGAGAGCGCGCGGGCGGTTGGGGTGATCGGTCGGCAGGCGGGTTGGCGGTCGGTGATCGTCGTCAGCGACCCGTTTCACTTGTGGCGATCGGCGCTCATGTTTGTCGCGGAGGGATTCATGGTGCGAACGGCGGCGACGGATGATCGGTACTACACCGCGCGCAGCCGCCGCTTCTATCGCGGGCGCGAGATGGCAGCCCTGGTCGTGCAAACGGGAACCGGGGAGATACCGCTCCGCGCGTGGTGGCGAGCGATGCGTGGCGAGACAGAGGAGGGGTGTGTCCATGACGATTGAAGATGCGTACGCGGAACCAGTGGCAAAGAAACAGCGGAAAGACCGCGCATTCACGATCGGTATTCTGCTCGGTATCGCGGCGGGGGTGATCGCCACGTTGCTGCTCAATCGCGCTGCGGAAGACGATCCGATGATGGATGATGAGCCGGTCGTCGAGTTGCAGCCCGCGTTCGTCCCGCGCAACGAGCAGCCAACCGGCCCGATTACGGAGACATCAGCATGACGACGCATCGCGCCGATGATCGGCTGCGCATCGCGGTCAAGTATCTGACGATTGGCCTGGCGCTCGGGCTTTTTTTCGCGCCACGCGCGGGCGCGGCAACGATCAAGGCATGTGTCGCCTCGCTCCAGGACCTATTCGGCATCTTTGGTGGCGATGAGTTCACCGAACCGTCTTCATAAGGAATAGTAGGCGACGTGATTCCTTCACCCTCTCAAGCCCGCGCGCGCATGCGACGACCCGCCGCGACGTACACGATCATTGCGATCAATGTCGCGGTCTTTCTCTATGAGCAGACGCTCTCCATTCGGGACAGCGATCAGTTCCTGCTCAATTGGTCGCTGATTCCGGCACGATTCACGCATCCCGCGCAGCAAATCCTCGGCATCGGCGTTGCCGGACCGGCAAGCCCACGTATCCTCACGATCGTCACGAGCCTGTTCCTGCATGGTGGCCTCACCCATATTGGGTTGAACATGTTCTTGCTCTTTGCGATTGGGCGGATGCTGGAGATGGCAATCGGCACGCCGCGCTTCGTGCTGCTGTATACACTCGCCGGCGTCGCGAGCAGCCTCGCCGTCATTGTGCTCTACCGGAACTCGGATTCGCCCTTTATCGGCGCGAGCGGCGCGGTCTACGGCGTGATGGGCGGGTATTTCCTTCTTCTGCCCCCCGGCCCGGACCGCACCAAGACGATCATTTGGATGCTGGCGCTCATTCTGCTCCCGGCGCTGATCCCCGCGCAGTTGATCCTGCGACTGACGGGCAGTGATTTTCTCGCGAATATTGCCCATTGGGGCCATGTCGGCGGCTTCCTGACCGGCATCCTGACGATGTATCTGATGATGCGCCAGGTGCGACGGCGACGGGCAGGGCAATACGCAACGTACGAAGAGGACGTCCCGACCGAGCCGGTTCAGCCCCCCGCGTAAGGAGCGAGGATGTTCCCGATCGGTGACGACAACCGCGACCGGCTGCATCGCCCGGTCGTGACCTATCTCTTGATCGCGATCAATATCGCGGTCTTTCTCTATATGCTTACCTTGCATGGCCGCGATCAGGATTTCTTCGTCTATCAATGGGGCGTGATCCCGGCGCGCTTCACACATACCGCAGCGTTCCAGGCCGCCAACCCAACAATCACTTCACCACTCTACCTGACGCTCTTTACTGCGATGTTTGTTCACGGCGGCTGGCTCCATATCGGTGGCAATATGCTCTTTCTCTGGGTCTTCGGCGACAACGTCGAGGACGCGATGGGGCCGGGGCGGTTCATCGTTTTCTATCTCTTGGTCGGCCTTGCTGGTAACTTCACGCACATCTACTTCAACCAGAGTTCGCTCGCGCCATCCATCGGTGCGAGTGGCGCGATTGCCGGGGTATTGGGGGCGTACATCATCCTCAAACCGCGCGGCAGAGTGCGCAACCTCATCTTTCTTGGCATCATCTTCATCCCGCTTGTGCTGCCCGCGTGGATCGTCATCGGCTACTGGTTCGTTTTGCAGGCGTTCAATGGGTTCGTGACGCTCGGTGCGAACTTCCGCTCCGGCGGCGCGAGCGGCGATAACGTCGCGTACTGGGCGCACGTCGGCGGTTTCGTTGCAGGCGTCGTACTCATTAAGATATTTACGGTGGGGCGGACGCGGATCGCGGGGTATGGGTATCGGCCGGGATACCGTTGATTCATTCTCGCATACGCGAAAGCGGTTCGGCGCTGCGACTGTTACGGATTGCTGAACGTCATCCCGAAACGTTCCTCGCGATGACTGCGGATTGACTGCGTAGATCACGCATTCCGCGCGGCCATCCGCTCGACGAGGCTGCCGAGCGACGCTGCCGCCGGGCCGACAGCGCGCGATTCGTTGAGCAGGGCCGCCGCGTGTATGTGATACCCCTCGACCGTCTCCTGGCAGGCATCGGGGACACCGGCGGCATCAAGCATGCGGATGACGGTCGCGATTTCGTCCGGGGCGACTTCCGCGCCCGCATAGAGCGATTCGAGGTAGTGGCGCTCTCCCTCGTCGGCGCGTTCATGCAGCATGATGATCGGCAGCGATTTCTTGCGGCGACGAATATCATCGGCAGCGTCTTTGCCCGTCACCGCCGGATCGCCCCAGATGCCGAGCAGATCGTCGCGCACCTGAAAGCCGAGGCCAATCGCCGTACCGAACCGCTCGAACACCCCAACACGCGCCGCGTCCACACCCGCGAGCAGCGCACCGGCACGCGCGGCGTAGGTGAAGATGGCCGCCGTTTTGCCGCCAATCATGGCGAGATAGTCGGCGGCGGTGATGTCCCACCGAGTCTCAAAGCCGATGTCGAGGAATTGTCCCTCGCAAATCCGCCGCACCGTCGCATCGAAGCCGCCCATCAAGTCGAGGATGACTGTGGCAGAGACGCCGTGATCGCGCAGGCCGAGGAGCGCCTGATGCGCAATCGCATACATGCCATCGCCGACATTGATTCCCTGCGCGAGGCCCCAGATGCTCCAGACCGTGCGACGATGGCGACGATAGGCGCTGATGTCCTGAATGTCGTCATGGACGAGCGTGAAGTTGTGGACCAACTCGATTGCGGCGGCGGCGGACACGGCGCGCGCTGGATCGCCACCGGCAGCCGCGCAACAGAGCATGCAGACGAGCGGGCGCAACCGCTTGCCGCCATTCGCGCGCTCCGGCGCGAATTCCGCCGTCGCCCACCCCAGGTGATAGCGCATCATGCCGTAGAGCGGCGCGAGCGCAGGCGAATCCATCTGGAGATGCACCAGCATCGCCGCTTCCACCGCCTCGATCGCCGCGCCTGTGTCGAAGTCGGCGGCGTGGTCTGAATGTTGAACCGGCATGCGCGTCTCCTTTCCTGCCGCCTTCGTGTCCGTCGCAAAATCCTATCACAGCCTGCGGCGTGGAATGCGCTGCCCTCTGCGACTGTTATGGTACTATGAAGCATACGACGCACGACACGGCGGGACGACGGGCTGCAACCGCCGTACACGGCAGATCGTATGTGGATGTAGTAGGTGTCGCCGCTCGCACCCGGTGGTCTTTTTGGCGGCATCGGCACTCTTCTGGAGGTTCCGGCCATGTTTTTCAGTCCGCTCTACTTCGCGTTTCTTTTGCCGAGTTTGTTCCTCGCGTTGTTCGCGCAGTGGCGTGTCAAGAGCACCTATGCCAAAATGACGCAGATCCCGTCCGAAAACCGCCTCACCGGCGCGCAAGTCGCCCGGCGGTTGCTCGATGCACAGGGCTTGCAGAATGTGCAGATCGAGCGCGTGCCCGGTGAACTGACGGACCACTACGACCCACGCGAGAAGGTGCTGCGGCTCTCCGATGGTGTCTACGGCAGCATTTCCGTCGCCGCACAGGGCATCGTCGCCCATGAGACGGGCCACGCGGTGCAGGACAAGGAGAATTACGCCTACTTGAAACTGCGCGGTGCGATTGTCCCGGCGGTCAATATCGGCTCGAACTTCGGCTGGGTGCTGCTGCTGCTTGGCATTTTTACCGGCGCGATTGGCATCGCGTGGCTCGGTGTCGCGCTTTTCTCGCTCGGCACAGTATTCGCGCTCGTTACCCTGCCCGTCGAGTTCGATGCATCGAACCGGGCGATGAAATTACTCGCCAGCAATGGCCTCGTCTCTCGCGGCGAGTATGGCGAGGCGAAAAGCGTCCTCGACGCGGCGGCGCTGACCTACCTCGCGGCGGCAGCGGGCGCCATCCTCCAACTGCTTTACTACATCATGCTCGTCTCGGGCATGGGCGGCGGTGGCCGTCGCAACTAGCGCGGTCAGCGATTCGGACGAATTGCGACCGGCCTCGCGTGGGGCCGGTCGTGGTGTGTGAGGGATCAACGAAGATGACGGTTGAGACGACAATTGGCGCGGCGCTTCCCGCTGTGCCGCCCGGCGCACAGGTTTCGCTCTACGACCTGCTCCCGGAGGACCTGGACGCCTGGCTGGCGGCGCAGGGGCAGCCCGCGTTCCGCGCCGCGCAACTCTACGCCGGTGTATACGGCAAATTCGCCTCCACGGCAACGGCGATCCCCGGTGTGCCGAAGGCGCTCGGCACTCGGATTGATGCGGCGCTGCCGCTCGACATCCTGCACGAAGTGACGCGCGTGACGAGCAGCGACGCGCGGACGACGAAATTGCTCTTCCGCACGCCGGATGGCTGCTTAATCGAAGGTGTGCTGATGCACTATCGGGAGCGCTCGACCGCCTGCATCTCGTCACAGGTGGGGTGCGGCTATGGCTGCACCTTTTGTGCGACCGGGAAAATGGGCTTGTCGCGCAATCTCTCGGCGGGCGAGATCGTCGCGCAAGTCGTCGCCCTCGCCCGCATCAGTGTGGCGCAGGAACAACCGCTGACGAATATCGTCTACATGGGCATGGGCGAGCCGCTGGCGAACTACGATCAGGTGATGCGCTCGGTCGCGATCCTTAATGAGCCACACTGCCTGAAGTTCGGCGCGCGCCGGATCACGGTCAGCACCGTTGGCCTTGCGCCGCGCATTCGCCGTCTCGCCGATGAGCCGTGGCAGATCAACCTCGCCGTCTCACTTCACCAGACGACCGACGAAGCGCGCTCCGCGCTGATGCCGGTCAACACGCATTACCCGATTACCGAGTTGCTGGACGCCGTGCGCTATTACGCGGCGAAGACGCACCGCCGCGTCTCCTTCGAGTACGCGCTGATCGCCGGGGTCAACGACACAGGGAAGGTCGCGAACGAATTGTCGGCCTTGTTGAAAGGGATTCTCTGCCACGTCAATCTGATTCCGCTCAATCCGGTGGCGGAAGCGGTTGGGCCGGATGGGGCATTGCTCGCCCGGCCAACACGCGAGAGCGCGGAAGCATTCGCGA
>JALYUS010000260.1 GCA_030853625.1 Chloroflexota bacterium | reverse complement strand
AAGCAGCGGGACGCGCAGATGGCGGGCCTGATCGTCATCGCGAAGGTGCTGCCGGTGCTGGACGATTTCGATCTCGCCCTGGCGAATGTGCCGAAGGACGCGGCAAACGAAGCGTGGCTGAATGGCGTCGCCCTGGTGGCGCACAAACTACGCGGTGTGATGGAGAGCGAGGGCGTCCAGCCGATTGCCGCCGCAGGCCAAAAATTCGACCCGTCCATACATGAAGCAGTGATGGTCGAGGGCGATGGCGGCGACGTTGTCGTTGCCGAACTACGGCGCGGCTACACGCTGCACGGCAACGTCATCCGCCCGGCGCTGGTGAAAGTCGGCAGTCGGCAGTCGGCAGTCGGCGGTACGCCGCAGGTGGATTAATGGCGGTGTCTTCTTTCTCACTGACGACTGACGACCGCCGACTGGCGACTCGAAATTGAAAGGAACGCATCAATGGCACGAACAATTGGGATTGACCTCGGCACGACGAACTCAGTAATGGCGGTGATGGAAGGTGGCGAGCCAACGGTGATCCCGAATGCTGAGGGAAGCAGGCTGACACCGTCCGTCGTCGCGATGACTCCGGCGGGTGAGCGGCTCGTTGGCCAGTTTGCCAAACGGCAAGCGGTGATGAACCCGGAGAATACCGTCGCGTCGGTCAAGCGATTCATTGGCCGCAAGTTCAGCGACCCATCGGTCGCGCGGGACGCGAAACTCGTCCCATACAAGATTTCCGCCGCCAGCAATGGTGATGTGCAGGTCCATATGGGCGACAAGACGTACTCGCCGCAGGAAGTCTCCGCGATGATCCTGCAAAAACTGAAGACGGACGCGGAGGCGTACCTCGGCGATAAAGTAGACAAGGCGGTCATCACCGTCCCGGCCTACTTCAACGATGCGCAACGGCAGGCGACGAAGGATGCCGGCCGGATTGCTGGGCTTGAGGTCTCACGGATTATCAATGAGCCGACGGCATCGTCGCTTGCTTATGGCATTGACAAGAAGAAGGATGAGGAGATCGCCGTTTACGACCTCGGCGGCGGCACGTACGACATTTCCGTCCTCGACATCTCGGAGGGCGTTTTCGAGGTCAAGGCGACGAATGGTGACACGCATCTCGGCGGCGACGACTTCGATCAGGAGGTCATCAACTGGTTGGCAGACGAGTTCAAGCGTGAGAACGGTATTGATCTCCGCAACGACCGGCAGGCATTGCAGCGGCTGAAAGAGGCGGCGGAAAAGGCGAAGATCGAACTCTCCTCCACGCAGCAGACCGACGTCTCGCTGCCGTTTATCACGGCGGACGCGACCGGCCCAAAGCACCTCAATGTGACGCTCACCCGCTCGAAGTTGGAGCAGTTGGTCGGCAAACTCGTTGATGCGACGATCCAGCCGATGGAAGCGGCGCTGAAAGACGCGGAGTTGCAGCCCGGCAAGGTGGACGAGGTGCTACTCGTCGGCGGTCAGACGCGCATGCCGCTCGTGCAGGAGCGGGTCGGCAAGTTCTTCGGCAAAGAACCGAACCGGACGATCAACCCGGACGAAGTAGTCGCGCTCGGCGCGGCGATTCAGGCGGGCGTGCTCGGTGGCGAAGTCAAGGATGTCCTGTTGCTCGATGTCACGCCGCTCACGCTTGGTATCGAGACCCTCGGTGGCGTCTCCACGCCGCTGATCGAACGGAATACGACGATCCCGACACGCAAGAGCCAGGTCTTCAGCACGGCCTCGGACAACCAGCCGCAGGTGGAAATCCACGTTCTGCAGGGCGAGCGGGCGATGGCGGGCGAGAACAAGACGCTGGCGAAATTCATCCTCGATGGCATTCCGCCTTCCCCGCGCGGTGTGCCGCAGATCGAAGTGACGTTCGATATTGACGCGAACGGGATCGTCAATGTCTCGGCAAAGGATACGGCTTCCGGCAAGCAGCAGAGCGTGACGATCACCGCGTCCAGTGGCCTCTCCGAGGCGGAAATCCAGCGGATGGTCACGGAGGCGCAGGCGCACGCCGAGGACGACCGGAAGCGCCGCGAGCAGATCGAGACGCGCAACCATCTCGAATCGAGCGTCTACACGGCAGAGAAGAGCCTCAAGGAGTTCGGTGACAAGGTGGATGCCGCCGTCAAGACAGAGGTTGAGGACAAAATCCGCGCCGCGAACGATGCCCTGACCGGTGACGACGCGACGAAGATGGCGACCGCGCAGAGCGACCTCGATACGGCTCTCGCCAAGATCGGCCAGGCAATGTACGGCCCGCCGGGTGCGGAAGGCGCGCCTGACCAGCCGCCGGACGATACCATTGAAGGCGAGTTCCGTGAAGCGGGCGCATAAACGAGTCGTGTGAGGAAAACTTGGTGGTAGCAGGCTTTCCAGCCTGCTACCACCGGGAAAGTGCCGTAACTGACCGAGTTATACACGGATGTCAGTAACGCGGATTGTCGGGCGCCCCGTGTGGGCGCCTGTTTCCTTCTACATCGGGATCGCGGCGCACATGTCGGGAGTGAGAGATGCCTCCGATGCGGCGGGAACGGTGAAGGTGAACGTGCTGCCACGACCGAACGTACTGGTAACGCGCAGCGCGCCGCCATTCAATTCGACGAGTTGCTTCGTCAGAGCAAGGCCGAGGCCGGTGCCTTCGTAGCGCCGGGTATGTGACGAATCGAGTTGCCGAAATTTCTCAAAGAGTTTCGGAAAGTCCTCTTCCTTGATCCCGATTCCGGTGTCCTGAACCGCGAGTGCGAACATGCCCGGCTCTGCCGGGGCGGACGCACTGCGCATGGTTATCACGCCACCATCGGGTGTGAACTTGATCGCATTTGACACGAGGTTGAGAATAATTTGTCGGACGCGCTGGCGGTCAGCGAAGACCGGAATCGCTTCAGGCGGTTCGTCGGACAGGAGCCGGTGCTTGCGGGCGGCGATCAGCGGGGCGACGGTGCGGCCGACCGCCCGCATCTCGTCGCGGAGGTCGAAGATCGTCCGCGTCAGTTCCATCCGCCCCGCCTCGATCTTGGAAATATCGAGGACATCGTTGATGAGACTGAGCAGGTGCCGACCACTGCTGAGAATATCACGCAGGCAGGCATTGATCTCGTCCGCTTCGGTAACGATGCCATCGGAGAGTAACTCGGAGAAGCCAATGATCGCGTTGAGCGGCGTACGCAGTTCGTGGCTCATCGTGGCGAGGAACTCGGACTTCAGCGCGTTCGCGCCGGCCAGTTCCGCGTTGAGGCGCTGCATCTCGCGGACTTGCTGCTCTACCTGGTCATAGAGGAGCGCGTTATTGACGGCAATCGCCGCCTGCGCCGCGATGGTCTGGACGACTGCTACCTGCTGCTCGGTGTACGCGTGCGGGAGCGGGCTGCCGAGAGAGACCGCGCCAACGACGCTCGATCCGACAATCAGCGGCACGGCGAGGAGTGACTGTGGGCGCGCTCCCGTGATCGTGATGCCACTTCTGTTGAGAAAGTCATCCACGTCTGCGCCGGTCACAAGCAGGATTGGCATGTGATGGCGGATCACCCAACCGGAGAGGGAACGATTGAGCGGCACGGTCGCGATGGAGATCTGTTCACCACCGCTGATCGCGACGCGCATGGTGACATCGGGTGCGCCTTCGGTATAGGAAGCGACATACAGGCTCGGTGCATCAACGATGCGACCGAGTTCATCCGCCACCAGCGCACAGACCGCATCGAGATTCAGCGTTGCCGCGAGGCGCGTGCCGGTCGCCGTGACGGCCGCAAGGTCGCGGTTCGCGCTCGCGAGGCTGGCGATCCGCATATCGGCCTCGATAGTGAGCCGCACGTTTTCGAGCGCGACGGAGATATTGTTGGCGAGCGTGGTAATGAGGTTGAGATCGGTCTCCGAGAGGTGGGCGACGCGCTCTTCCTCAAGGAGAACCGCACCGAGGACGCGGTCGGGCGTCAGGATCGGCGCGCATGCCTCACAGACGATCTGATGCTCCGCAGCGATAAAGTCGCTGTCCTGACCCGAATCGCGGACCAGGATTGGTCGGCGTTCCCGCACTGCCCTGCCGGTGACGGTGCCGGGGACGGGGATCGGATCAATCACGGTCGTGTAGCCGCGCTGGCAGGTCAGATGCAGATTGTCGGGGTCGTCCGGTCGGATGAGATAGATCGAAACGTAGTGGTAGCCGAAGGTCTCGGACAGCCGGTTGACGACGATCTCGCAGACCTCCTGCTCGGTCGTTGCGCTCGTCAACGCGACCGCGATGCGACGCAGTTCCTCGAGTTGCTGCTCCTGTCTGCCCAGTTCCTTGACCATCACATTGAAGGCGTGGCCGAGTTGGGCGACTTCGCCCGCGCCGCGAATCGGCACAAAGACATCACGCGCCCCACGCCCAAACGCCGCAGCGGCGCGCGCGACATCACCGACGCCCCGACCGGTCGTACGGACGAACCGGAGTCCGGCCAGCGCGACGAAGGCGAGCAGAACGCCGGTTTCGATGAGCGTCACATTCCGCGCCGTGTTGATGCTTGCACGCTGGTCCGCGCGCACGCTCGCGGTCGCGGTATGCACCGCATCCTGAAAGCCGCCAATAGAGTCCGAGGCGACAAGCCCCTGGCCTTTCAGCGTGGCATCCGCGCGCGTATCGGCGTTCGCGGCATCGGCTTGGCCGACCGCGATGCGGAACTGCGCCAGTGTCTGGAGGTAGTTGCCCCGATACTCCGCGATTGATTGATCGTACTGTTGGAGGGGAACCCGCATCGCGGGCGTGAGATCGAGATCCGTCTCGAGTTTCGCGCGCACATCGCTGACGGTCTGCCATGGTTGCTCCACCAGGCCCGCCACCGTGTCTATGTCGTCTGTTTTGCCTCCACGCAGCCAGACATCCTTGATGCGTGCAATGAGCCGGATAACTTCCTCGCGCAGGCGGGCCGAATCATCGAGCGCACGATCATATGTCACCTGGCGCTGATCCGACGCGCGGGCGATGTCCCGAAATTGGACGAGTTGAATCGCACTGCTACTCGCGGTGAGCAAGAAACAGATGATTCCGAACAGCAGCAGCCTGCTCTGCAATGTGCGCCACATATCGTTTCCCCGCCCGCGCAAGCCCCCAAAACCCTGACCGCATGTCCGTTGACATGAACCGCATCGCGTCTGCGATGATGCCGATCCGACGGCAACGACGCATATGATTGCCGCCACTACTGATTTGAACGGGCGTACAGGAGATATGTGACGGTTATGCGCCCATCATGCGCCACGCGGAACGCACAAACCGATCGCGCGTCAACTGCCGGGCAACGGATGAACAGCGCCACCGAAGAGTTGCCCGTACCAACGACGAATAAAGGGCGGCATTTTCAATGGGTCTGCCATCGCTGCGGAGGCAAGCCCCGCGAACCGTTCCGAATCGTTCTCGAACATACCGGGGAAGCCGGTCTGCGGATTGCCGAACTCGTATTCACCGGCGACGAAACAGATGCGCGCATACTGTGGATCCTTCTCCTCAGCGGCCCGCCGCACATCGGCGCGAAATGTCCGATTCAGGGTCGGCCAGCGATCCCATTCTTTGCTGTACTCGTCATAAAAGCCGGTGAGGTCCGCCCAGGCATGCGCCATTTCATGGATCGCCGCCTCCGCCTGGATACCGAACAATTCGATGCGATTCTCCTCAGGGCCGTACCAAAAACCGCCGCCGTCCGGCGCGTGCAGATTGCGCACCGTACAGCGCGTCTCCGCGAGAATCTGCTTCGCGGCATCGGTGAATCCATAGGATTCCATCACCGCACGCTTGAATGCGTCGCCGTTCGGGTATTTGCCCGGTGGCTGACCGCGTAAACGACTGAGCAATGACACGACACTCCTCCTTTGGCGCTGCCGATTCCCACGATCATGCGATGCCGCCTACCGATCCGTCACATGATGCGCCGACGTCGCGCGACAGATCACGAACCGCGAGAAACAGCGCGTCGTCGTCCTCCGGGAGAACCGCACGCAGATCGAGCCACACCGCGTCATGCTCGACGCGCGGGATTACCGGTCGTCTGCCGAGGCGCAATGCCCGCGCGACTGCGTCGAGCGACAGACCGCGCGCGCGTGCGGTCTCCGCATCGAGCGCAAGCGCGAAGGATGGCAGTTCAGCGCCGGGCACGGAGCCGCCGCCCACCGTCGCGACCGACGAACGCACGACAACCGACACGCCTGCATCGGCGAGCCGCGCGCGTATCGCCGCACAGCGGGCGTGCAGCGCTTCCGCCTCCGTCGCGATCATCCGCCAGACCGGGATCTCCGCGCGGTGCTCGTCGCGCAAGTAGTGGCGCAATGTCTCGCTGAGACCGGCGAGCGTCGTTTTGTCGGCGCGCACGGCGCGCGCGAAGGGATGCGCGGCGCACTGGGCGACCCAGGCGCGCCGACCGAGGATGATCCCCGCTTGCGGCCCGCCGAGCAACTTGTCACCGCTCGCGCAGATGAGATGCGCGCCGGACGCGACACTCGCCTGCAATGTCGGCTCGGTAGCGAGGCCGAACGCCGCCGTATCCACGAGCGCGCCGCTGCCGAGATCATCAATGATGGGGATACCGCGCGCCTCCGCTAGTGGCACGAGTTCCCCCGCCGCCGTCGCATGGACGAACCCCTGCACGCGGAAATTGCTGGTATGGACCTTCAGAATTGCCGCCGTCTGCGGCGACAGCGCCCGCTCGTAATCACTGAAATAGGTGCGATTCGTCGTGCCGACATCAACCAGCGTCGCACCGCTCTGCCGCAGAATATCCGGGATACGAAACGAGCCGCCGATCTCGACCGCTTCGGCGCGTGAGACAAGGACTTCTACCCGCTCCGGTGTCAAAACGGCAGCAAGCACGAGCATCGTCGCCGCCGCATTGTTGTTGACGACGAGCGCTGCCTCACAGCCCGTGAGCGCATGCAGGAGCGCGTCCAGTTCCGCCATCCGGCCGCCGCGCGCCGCCGTTTCTCGCTCCATTTCCAGCGGCACATAGGACGACGCGACCGCCTGCATCGCGGTCGCCGCCGCATGACTCACGGGAGCGCGCCCAAGATTCGTGTGGAGAATAACGCCGGTCGCATTGATCACCGGCGTGAGGCGCGGCTGCGACAACCGCGCGATCGCTCCGCACACACGCTCAATGATCCGCGCGCGATGGGCGCTGCCACCCGCGCGTATCTGAGCGCGCTCCGCTTCGACAACCGTGCGAATGACGGCAACGAGGTAGGGTTCCGCGATGCCATCCGCCGCCGCACGCACGGCGGGATCATGCAGGATCGCGCTGACACTCGGAATGCCCCGCGCGCCGTGCTGCTCTCTTTCCGTCGCCATGCATCGCCCTTTGCTTTGACCGCCCGCCCGATGGATTGTATCATTTCGGCGCGCAAACCCCTTGCGTGTGCGCCCAATGTCGTGTACAGTGTACGTACAATACGGACGGGCATTTTCGCGCAGTGTGGGGGACAGCAAAAATGGTTGATTTGTTCGAGGCAACGGAGGTCGCAGTGGCGACGGTTGAGCATGACATTCCCGCCAGTGGCAGTGGTGGCATGAAAGTTTCCGTCTCGCAGGAGAATTTGCATCGCGCGCTCGGGCAGGTGATGCGTGCGGTAGCGTCGAAGACGACCCTGCCGGTCTTGAACAACATCCTGCTCACAACGGACAATGGCAAACTGAAACTCGCCGCGACGAATCTCGAACTGGCGATTACGGCGTGGGTCTCCTGCACGGTCGTGCAGGATGGCGCGGTGACGATCCCGGCAAAGTCGCTCACCGAGTGGGTCAACACGCTGCCGTCGGAGACGGTCTCGCTCTCGGTGGACAGCCGCCTCGCGCTGACCCTCAACTGCGGGCGGAACCGTTCGACGATCCGCGGTATTGACGCCGAAGACTTCCCAGCGATCCCCTCGATCGGCGACGGCACCGGACCGACGATCACGATTGATGGCACGCTGCTCAAGGAGATGATCGCGCAGATTTCCTTCGCGGCGGCGACCGACGACAGTCGCCCCGTACTCGCCGGTATCCATGTCAAAGTTGAAGGCCAGACGATCTCTCTCGCCGCGACCGACGGCTTCCGGCTCGGTGTCCGCGATGGCGAACTCGCCGCCCCCGTCACCGAGCCGGTCTCGGTGATCGTGCCCGCACGGGCGATGACCGAGCTGGCGCGCGTCCTCGGTGATAGCGAGGAACCGGTCGAGATGACGGTGACGACCAATCGCAATCAACTGATGTGCCGCTCCGGCAGCGTTGAGTTCGTCTCGCGGCTGATTGATGGCACCTTCCCCGAAGTGCGCCAACTGGTGCCGAAATCCTACAACACGCGCGCCGTCGCCAGCCGCGAAGGCTTTCTCGGCGCGATCCGCCGCGCCAATATCTTCGCGCGCGAGAACAACGATGTCGTCAAGGTCTCCGTGCTGAAGGGCGAGGAAGAGTTCAGCACGGGTACCTTGCAAGTCAGCGCCAATGCCGCCGAAGTGGGCGACAACCTCAGCGACGTGGACGCCAGCGTCGAAGGCCCGGCGGGCGTGATCGCCTTCAACGTCCGCTACCTCTCCGATGTGATGAATGCAACGAAATCGCAGCAGATGGCGCTGGAGATGCAGGGGCCGAACAATGCCGGCGTCCTGCGGCCCGTCGGCACAAACGACGCCGTCTACGTCATCATGCCGATGCACCTCGCGCAATAGGGAGCAACGAGCAACGAGCAATGAGCAATGAGGGGAATAACCAGACTCATTGCTCATTGCTCATTGCTCATCACTGCGATGCATCTCACCGCACTGCTGCTCGAAGAGTTTCGCTGCTATCGCCACCTCGCGCTGGATATTCCGGCGCGGGGTCTCGTCATTACCGGAGCGAACGGCAGCGGCAAGTCCACGATTCTGGAGGCGGTCGCCTTCCTCTCGACGACCCGCTCGCCGCGCGCCGGATTAGATCGCGAGATGATCCGCTGGGAGAGTGGGACGGACCTTGCCTCCGCCCCCTACACGCGTGTGCATGGCGATGTGCGCGGCGCGAGTGGCTCCCTCTCGCTGGAGATCGCCTTACAAGTGGAGCGCGGCACCGCCGAAGCCGCCGCGATGACGCGCAAGCAGGTGAAGGTGAACGGCATCGCCCGGCGGGCGGTGGATGCGGTCGGCAACCTGCGCGCCGTCGTCTTCGCGCCCACCGATCTCGAACTGATCTCCGGTTCGCCCAGCATCCGGCGGCGCTACCTCGATGTGATGCTCTCGCAGGTGGATCGCCGCTACATCCGCGC
>JALYUS010000253.1 GCA_030853625.1 Chloroflexota bacterium | reverse complement strand
CAGGTCGTGCCGGAGCGCGAACGCGGCTCCTGCCTCTTCGTCTGCTGCATTGATCCCGGCACCTTCCGCGCCGACGACGATTTCCTCGAAACGGTCGAGAACGTCGCCGCCCGCCTGAAGAGCCAGCAGCCCGCCGAAGGGTTCGATGAAGTCCTCCTCCCCGGCGAACCGGAATCGCGCAGCCGCGCCGACCGCACCGAGAAGGGTATCCCCCTCCCGGATGCCACATGGGATGCGATCGCCACCGTCGCGCGCGATCTGCACGTCGCGCTGCCGTGAGTCGGTAGCATAGGCTCCAGCCTGCGTCTAATTCCCAGGATGAATTTCGCCGACAAATCTCGCAGGCTGAAGCCTACGCTACCACGGAGAAGAGGAGAGGAATGGCGGACGATCAATTCAAGGCGCTCGTGCTGACGGAGTCCGATGGCGCGGTTAAATCGGAGATCAGGGAGTTAGCCACCGGCGACCTTCCAGACGGCGATGTGCTCGTTTCAATTGCCTACTCAACCCTCAACTACAAGGACGGCCTCGCGGTGACGGGCAAAGGGCGGGTGGTGCGGCGCTACCCGATGGTGCCGGGGATTGACTTCGCGGGGACGGTCGAGGAATCGCGCTCGCCACTCTGGAAGCCGGGGGACCGGGTCATCCTGACGGGCTGGGAAGTCGGCGAGAAGTATTGGGGCGGCTTCGCGCAGAAAGCGCGCGTCCGGGCCGAATGGCTCGTACCGCTCCCGGCAACGATGAGCCTCGAACAAGCGATGGGCTATGGCACGGCGGGGTTCACCGCGATGCTCTGCGTCATCGCGCTCGAAGAACGCGGTCTGACACCGGGCGAGCATCCCGTCCTCGTCACCGGGGCGGGCGGTGGGGTGGGTGGCGTCGCGGCCGCGCTACTGGCGAACCTCGGCTACCACGTCGCTGCATCAACCGGGCGGGCCGAACTGCACGATTACCTCATCAGCCTCGGCGCGAAAACAATCGTCGAACGCGACACGATCGCGAAACCGTCCGGTCGGCCCCTCGAATCCGAGCAATGGGCGGGCGCGGTGGACACCGTCGGCGGTGACACACTCGCGGCGATTCTCCCCGCGATGCGCTTCAACAGTAGCGTCGCGGCGTGCGGGCTGGCGGGAGGGTTCGCGGTCAGTACGACCGTCATGCCGTTTATCCTGCGCGGCGTCAGCCTGCTGGGCATTAACTCCGTCTTCGTCCCGCAGCCGCAGCGGCGCGCGGCGTGGGAACGTCTCGCACATGATCTCCCGGCGGACACGCTCTCCCGCATCACCCAGACCATCCCGCTCGCCGATGTCCCGGCGATGAGCGAGGAAATCCTCAAAGGCCGCGTCCGTGGCCGCGTGGTGATAGACGTTCAGGCATAGCAGACGAGAGGAAGCGATGCGCATTGGACTGATCGCCGATATTCACGGCAATTGCATCGCGCTCGACACCGTGCTTGCCGCCCTCGCACGCGATGGCGTGGATGACATCATCTGCCTCGGCGATGTCGCCGCGCTTGGGCCACACCCAGCAGAGGTGATTGCACGGCTGCGCGCACTTCATTGCCCCGTCGTGATGGGCAATACCGATGCGTGGCTGCTTGACCCGCCATCCGAAGGCGACGACGCGCGCGACCGCCCGATGGTCGCGCTCGCCCAATGGTGCGCCGCGCAACTGACGGACGATGATCGTGCGTATGTCCGTGCCTTCCCGCCGATGCTTGAACGAACATTGGCCGATGAGCAGCGACTGCTCTGTTTTCACGGCTCGCCGCATTCATACGACGATGTGATCATCGCGACAACGCCCGACAATGATCTGCACCGGATGCTCAACGGATACGACGCCGCGATCATGGCGGGCGGACATACACATCGCGCGATGCTGCGCCGCTACAACGACGCGTGCCTCATCAATCCGGGCAGTGTCGGTTTGCCAGGCACGGGGGCCGTCACGCCGTACAACCGCGCTGTGCATTGGGCGGAATACGCCGTCCTTGAAACAGACGCGGGTCGTCTTGCCCTGACCTTGCACCGGATAGACCTCGATGTCGCCGCGATGCTCGACGCGGCGCGCGCATGCGGCATGCCGGAGTATGCCTATTGGGCGGCGAAATGGCGCACCGTGTAGACGTTATCCATCCGGGCGGATGTAGGTAACGGTGTGGTGCGTGAGCAGTTTGCCCGCGCTGCTCATGCACTCTACCGCGACGAGCGTTTACGAATGGCTATGGTTGCACCATACGGGGTTGCGGATTGTAGTGTATCCACCGGCCACCTTGCGCGGTTTCCCAGATGTATAACCGATCTGCTATCGGGATCCCTTCGCTCGCAAAGATGTCGAGTGCGTCGGCAAATGCTGATGGCGGTAAACGATCCGGCAAGATCAGGATACCTGCATGGAGAGTGGCAATTCCCCAGCGGCGGAAAGCACGATGCAAGAGAAGATAGTCCTTATCAACTGAGACGAATACCCAGCCGCGCGTTTTCGCGAACCAGAGCAGTTCCTCATCGGGCGAGCCTTTCATCCCCAGGAGATCAACGCTATCTGCACGGTGTCCTGCTGCGATGAGCCGGTCCACGAGCGTGTGGGAGAGATTCTCATCAAGAAGGAAATGCATGGTAATCGTCTACGGTTGCGGCATCATGTCGGGTTGCCACTTTCGTTGTGCGCCCGGCAAACGGTTTTCGGCGCGGCGGGCGTCAATCGCCGCACGATTGCGCCGATAAAAGACCACTGCTGCCTCGACCGCCTCAGGAGGAAGTTCGTAATCCTCCGCAACTTGCATAATATTCCCATCCGCGCCTTCGAGTTGCGCCACAATTACCCAGACCGGGACATCTGCCGGGGCAACCCGTACCTGATCGACGCCGGGTTCTTCGGGATCGAAATGAATGTAGTCGCTCAGTAGCTCCTCTTGATGGCGTAGGTCCGCCTTGATCACTTTTTCGAGTTCCCGCTTCACACTATCACGAGACAATGCAGTCGCCGCCCACGCGGGATATGCAGGCACAAAGGCATACCAACCTATTAATGTCTGCTCAATCATTACTTCGTAATAATTGCCGTAATATGTCTGCCCGAATCCGGCATTTGCAGGAAAGAGGGTAAAGTATGCGACAGTGTCTCCTTCATGAATTGTCAGGAGTTCATTCGGGCCGAGGGTAATCATCGTGCAATCTCTTTCCGGGATACGCGGGTACGCGTGAGCGCTTTCACATCATTCCATGACATTCTACACGACTCCTGCCGGAATGCTTTTCCTCTCGTGACAAGATCATCCATCCGGGCGGATGTAGGTAACGGTGTGGTGCGTGAGCAGTTTGCCCGCGCTGCTCGTGCATTCCGCTGTGCCGTAAATCAAACGTCGCCCCAGTTTGAGAATGGTCGCGGTGCATATGAAATCTTCGGCCCGCGCGCCGTTGAGGAAGTTCGTCT
>JALYUS010000251.1 GCA_030853625.1 Chloroflexota bacterium | reverse complement strand
CGCGATGCCAGGCAGTAACTTCGATCAATGGGTGCGACCGGAGCAGATCGGCAACGTCATTCGTTTTCTCGCCTCGGAAGAGAGTGGCATCATCAGCGGCGCGGCAATCCCGGTCTATGGGCGGGCTTGACCCTCACGAGGAGCAATGAACGTGTCACTGACGGGTGCCTACGGGGGAGAGAAATTGTCGCCGCGCACGCGCACGCGGCGCGAGGAAATGGCCGACATCTGGGGCGCGTGGGGGGCGGGTTCGGAGTGCAGCCGCCTGCGTGCGGTGCTGCTGCACCGGCCCGGCCCGGAACTGGACGAAATCGCGGACTTCGACGCGGTGCAAATGCGCGCCGATCTGCGTCCCGATCTCGCCCGCGCGCAACACGACGCGATGGCCGATGCGTACGAGGCCGAGGGCGTCGCCGTCCAGTACGTCGAGGGCTACCGCACTGACAAGCCGAATCAACTCTTTTGCCGCGACCTGATGACGATGTCCCCCGAGGGCGCGATCCTCGCCCGCCCCGCGAGTACCGTGCGCGCGGGCGAAGAGCGCATCCTCGCCGAAACGCTCGGCATACTCGGCGTACCAATTCTAATGAGCGTCCATGGACAGGGCACCTTCGAGGGCGCGGACGCGATGTGGGCCGCGCCCGATCTCTGTTTCGTCGCTGAAGGGTTGCGCACGAACCGCGCGGGCGCGGAGCAGGTGACATGGGCGCTCGAAAACATCGGCGTCACAGTGGAGCGGGTCGTCTTACCGTATGGTGCGATGCACCTCGATGGCTTGCTGAATTTCGCCGCGCCGAACCTCGCCGTCGTCTGGCCGCGCCGCACGCCGATGAACGTCGTGCGCGTCTTGCAGGAACGTGGCGTGCGCATTCTCCATCTACTCGATGAACCCGCGACACACGACTGTCTGCCCGGCAACTTCGTCGCCCTCGCGCCGAGCCGTATCCTGATGCCAACCGGCGCGCCCCGCCAGCGCGCCATCTACGAGGACGCCGGTATCACCTGCATTGAAGTGGACGTCAGCGAACTGATCAACGCCGGTGGCGGTATCCACTGCATGACTGCTTTCCTTTTGCGTGAAGAAGCGGACGAAGCGGGATGAGCGCAGAGATCACAGAGGACACAGAGCACGCAGAGAAGGCAGAGAGAAAAGAAGAACTGGAAACGTCTCATTCTCTCTTCTCTTTCTTTCCTCTGTGTTCTCTGTGTTCTCCGCGTCCTCTGCGCTCGGTTTCGATCCACCGGGGTGATGTGCGATGCTGGTTGAGTTGAGTATTCAGAATATCGCGATCATTGACCGGCTGCGAGTGACCTTCGAGCCGACGTTGAACGCGCTCACCGGCGAAACGGGCGCGGGGAAGTCCATCATTATTGACGCGCTCGGCGCGGTCGTCGGCGGGCGGACATCGCCGGACATGCTCCGCTCCGGCGAGGAGCGGGCACGGATCGAGGCGGTCTTTGATGTGACAGACCGCACTGACCCCGCGCTCCGCGCCGTCCTCGATGAGGCAGGCATCGAGCATGAGGACGGCACGCTGATCCTCTCCCGTGATCTTCAGTCGAACGGTCGCTCCGTGGCCCGGATCAACGGACAGACCGTAACCGTCGGGTTGCTCGGTCGGGTCGGCGAGCGACTGGTGGATATTCATGGTCAGAGCGCGCATCTCTCCCTCTTGCGCCCCGCCACCCATCTTGACTTCCTCGATGCGTACGCCGGACTGATGGAACGGCGCGCGGAACTGGCGACGCTCGTCCACCGCGTGCGGCAGATTCGCGTGGAGCGTGCCGCATTGGAACAGGACGACCGCGAATTGGCCCGTCGCACCGACCTCCTCCGCTTTCAGGTGGACGAAATCGCCAGTGCCGATCTCGAAGCGGACGAAGATGAAGTCCTGCGCGCCGAGCGAACGCGTCTCTCGAACGCGTCGAATCTGCAAGTGATCGCCGACACCGTCTATCGCACACTCCGTGAAGGGACGCCCCCGCGCGGGACAAGTGTCGTTGAAGGGCTGCGCGATGTGGCAAAGAATCTCGGTGAACTGGCAAAACTCGATCCCGCGCTCGCCGAAGCGGAGAGCGAGGTTGACGAGATGGTCTATCTGCTCGAAGACGTGTCCGCCACCGTCCGCACCTATCGGGACACCGTGGAGGACAATCCGGCGCGGCTGGCGGAGGTCGAGGAACGGCTCACGCTGATCCGCGATTTGGAACGGAAGTATGGTGGCACAGTCGCGGAAGTGCTCGCCTTCGGCGACGAGGCGGAGCGCGAGCTGGCGATGCTCGAAGGAAGCGAGGAACGGCTCGCCCAGTTGCGCGATGAGGAAATGGCCGTGCTACGGCAGATCGGCACGCGGGCAGGTAAACTTTCTTTGGCCCGCCAGAAGGCCGCAACGCGCCTCGCCAAAGCGGTGGAGGCGGAAATCACCCACCTCGCGATGGGCCGCACGCGCTTCACCGTT
This sequence comes from Chloroflexota bacterium, assembly GCA_030853625.1. Taxonomy (GTDB): domain Bacteria; phylum Chloroflexota; class Chloroflexia; order Thermomicrobiales; family JALYUS01; genus JALYUS01. The sequence continues at coordinate 651 of JALYUS010000251.1, read as the reverse complement.
CTTCAGACGCAGGAAGAGGACGCCGAGGGCGCACCGGTCGGTGGCGATGACGGGCACGCGCGGTATCTTGCTTTCGACGCACGCGGGGTGGATCGCGTCGAGTTCCTGATCGCGCCCAATGCCGGTGAAGCGCCGAAACCACTCGCGCGCATCGCCTCCGGCGGCGAGACCGCGCGTCTGATGCTCGCCCTCAAGTCCGTCCTCGCGGCGGCGGATGCCACGCCGACGCTCGTTTTTGACGAAGTAGATGTCGGCATCGGCGGGCGCAGCGGGCAGGTCGTCGGCGAAACCCTCGCGGCGCTCGCCCACACGCACCAAGTGCTCTGCATCACTCACCTGGCGCAGGTCGCCGCCTTTGCGGACGGCCATTTCCGCATTATCAAACGCGATGTGCGCGGACGAACGATCTCCGATGTCGAGCGGTTGGATGAACCGGAACGCATCGAAGAATTGGCTGCGATGCTCGATGGCGTCCCGATCACCCCCGTCGCCCGCGCCAGCGCGCGCGACCTCGCGGAACGCGCCGCCGCACGAAAAGCGACGACCGAAACAACCCGCCAGCCCGCCGCTGATTAACGCGCCTCTCAGACGGAGTAATTTGGTAGCGGTAGGCTTCAGCCTGCGTCCCGCGCCGTAGAGGGGTGTAGGGAC
>JALYUS010000246.1 GCA_030853625.1 Chloroflexota bacterium | reverse complement strand
CCGTCGTAGACCCCGAAGGTCTTACCGAACGGCACATGCTCCTCCGCCCACGCGCCGACCTTCGCGACCGGTGCCGGGAGTTGGTGCGTCTCCCAGTCCTCCCCCTGGATCAGGCGGGCGAACGTGTGCTGTATCTCGTCGTAGCTGAGCGCCTCCGGTTCGCCGATCAGCACCGGCAGTTCCGGCGGCAGTGCAGCGCGGCGCTCGACCGCCCGTGCGATCGCCTCGACCAGGTCGTCCATATGCACGAACGCCGAGCCGTGCGCAGTGTCGCCGGAATAGAACTTGGCGGTGAACTTCCGCTCGGAGATGCGCTGCATCTGGTGCGCCAGGGGGATCGAGTGGCACAGGTCGTCGTAGACACCCGCGATGCGCAGCAGCACGGCGGGGATCGCGCCCCGCTCCGCTCGGATAAGCTGCTCAGTCCGGATCTTCGACGCCGGGTACTCCCACGTCGCCTCCAGCGGCCAGTCCTCGTCGATGAATTGGCCCGGCTCGGCCGACGGATGCACGAGCATGGTGCTGGAGAAGACGAACTGCTCGACCTGGAAGTCGAGTTCACGCAGCGTGCGCAGCAGCCGCCCGGTGCCCTGCACGGTGATCTCCTCGTACTTGGGGCTCGATCCGCCCAGGAAGTCGTAATAGGCGGCGAGATGGATCACGGACGCGACCCGTGCGCCGTGATGCGCGCGGATCGCCGTGAGGCCCGTCCGCACGCTCTCGTCCGAGGTGATATCGACGGGCACATACTCGCAGCCGGGCGGCGGTGGTGTGGGCACCTTGCGGTCGAAGCCGATGATGTGGTCGAAGCGGCCGACGAACCGCTGCATCACCGCGTCGCCGATCCGGCCATTCGCGCCCGTGACGATGATGATCCCATTGTCTGCTGTCATGGTGATCTCTCCTTTTGCAGCGATCCTGTACATGCTGCCGTCCGGGATATATTTGCACGCGATGTCGTCAGTGACTTTCCAGAATCAGCTGCAGGCCTAGCGCAGCGAGTCCTCAACGGCCTTCAGCCCAGCCGCCGAATACGGGAACCAGTAGGCTTCGCGATCCTGCTTGCCGTCACTGATCACCATGGACTTGATGTCCGTGAAGAGCTGCATCCCGACCTTGCCGTGATACCGATTGATGCCGGACTGCTTGATGCCCCCGAACGGGAGCGCGGCGATCACGTAGTGCACGACGGTTTCGTTGATATCGACCGTGCCTGCTCGCAGGCGATCGGCGATCCGCTCGGCCCGCGCGGGGTCGCCGCAGAAGACGTACGCCCCCAGCCCGGATTCGGAACGGTTCGCCTCCGTGATCGCTTCCTCGTCATTCTCCACGACGCGGATCGGCAGGATTGGGCCGAAGACCTCCTCGTTCATGACCCGCATGGAGGAATCGACATTCGTGAGGACGGTCGGTGGCCAGAATAGGCCAGCGGTCGTCTCCGCCATGAAACCGCCGGTCTCCACCGTCGCGCCGCGATCGATGGCGTCCTGCAGCTGTTCGGTCAGCGCTTGGATGCCGCGTGCGCTCGCTAGCGGGCCGACATCGACCGCGTGATCCGTGTACGGCCCCATGCGCAAGGCCCGGACCTTCTCCACAACCTTCTGAATGAAGGGCTCCGCAACAGCCCGCTGCACGTAGACCCGCTTGACCGCCTCGCAGATCTGGCCGTTATTCGAGAAGCGGCCCCAGACGACGCCGTTCGCCGCGCGTTCGAGATTCGCGTCGTCGGTGACGATGGCCGGGTCGCTGCCGCCCAGTTCCAGGAGCGCCGGGCGTAGCAGCGGCGCGAGCGCGGCTTCGAGTTGCCGACCGACCCGCGTGGATCCGGTGAAGCTCACGAAATCGACGCCATCCGCCGTGGCGATCGCCGAGCCGAGCTTCCCGGGGCCGTGGACGACCTGCACGAGGTCTGGATGATCGCGGAATGCTTCTTGACACACCTGCTCGATAAGCAGACCAATCATCGGGACGGCTGACGTCGGCTTGAGAATCACTGCGTTGCCCGCTGCCAGGGCGGGCATGAGCGGCCCCATGGCGATGCCGAACGGATAGTTCCAGGGCGCGATCAAGCAGACGACGCCGCGCGGGACGCGCCGGATCAGTGCCCGTTTGCCGGTGCCGAACTTTGCCGGTACCGCGACCGGTTCGTCGGCCAGCCAGGCGGCTCCGTGGGCGATGTATTCATCCAGTTCGTCCAGCACGAGTCCGACGTCGTGTGCCAACGCCTCGACCAGCGGCTTACCCATGCCGCGCGAAATCGTCTCGGCGATCTCGACGGCGCGCCGGACAATGACGGCCCGCAGTCCGGCGAGTGCCGCGGCCCGCCCCGCGAAGGGGAGTGCTGACCATTTCCGCTGGGCTTCGCGTGCGCGCGCCACGATCTCCGGAATACGCTCCTCCGGCGTGATCGCGACCGTCCCGATCGTCTGCCCCGTGGCCGGGTCAATCGCGGTCAGCACGCTGCTGTGCGAAGGAATAGTCGAATCTGTCTCCAAAGGGCGATGGAGCGCTTCCTTGATACTGATGGCGGTCATTGTGGTTCTCCTTGTCATGAAGATCGTCGTGAGATCAGTCGCCGACAGTGCTCGGGGCGGGCGTCGCCGTCGCTCCCTGCCCCCGGCGACGCATCAGGCCGGGGTTCCACGGCGCGCCGAGCAGTGGCAGGATGAAGCGATCCGCCCCCCAGTAGCCCGCCACCTGCCACGCCAGCATCAGCAGGATCGCCGCCGTGAAGAGCACCGGGTTCGTGCTCGCGCTGCCCGCCAGCAAGAAGCTCATGTTCATCAGCGCTCCGAAGAAGGCGGCGATCCCCGTCAGCCCGCCGACGATCAGGCCGATGCCGATCAGCAGCTCGCCCAGGCAGATCACCTTGGCGAACCAGTCGTACCACTGGTGATTGAGCATGAACTGCAGGAAGCTGCGATACCAATCGTAGGAGATCGCCGGCTTGCCCGTCTTCGGGATCGCCGCCGCGCCGGTCCAGAAGCCCTTCAGCGCGCTGCCATTCGACAGCCACGAGGGGCTGCCGGTGATCTTCTCCCAGCCCGCCGTCAGCCAGGCGATGCCGACGTAGAGGCGCACCGCCAGCCAGAGCGGGGCGGAGCGGGTGTCGTGGAACAGGAAGCGGGAGAGGGCGGGCTCGCGCACCGCAGTGGATCGCTCCGCGTCGATGGGATGGATCACTACATGGTCATAGATCATCGTGCCGACCGCCCCGAAGGCGATGGCGAGGCCGAGGAGGGCGAGGATGACATGACCACTCGCGGGGAGGGCGGACCAGTCGGCGCCGATCGCGTGGACGATGAAACCGGCGGCGATGAGAACCGCGAGGACGGCATCGCGTGTGTGCATCCGTGACATGGTGGATTCCTTTCGATACAATATCACGACACGCTCTTCGGCGGGTCGATGCGCCGCTTAGCCCGCACGTTGAACGGCGGGGGTACGCATCTCTTCATGCCCGGCACTGGCCGTTGCGCCTGCTCGGACGATGAGGATGGGACACGGCGATTGATCGAGCACCGCTTCCGCCGTGCTCCCCAGCGCCCAGCGCAGCACACTGCCGCGTCCGTGGCTCGCCATCACGGCGATCCCCGTTGGCCGTGTCGCGAGGGAGGCCGTGATCATCTCTTCGGCGCGGTTCGTCACACTGCGCGCCCACTCCGTCTGCACCTCCAGCCCCGGCGCGCGCAGGCGGGTGGCAATTGCTTCGAGATACTCCTCGACTGCGGTTTCCTCGTCGTGCTCACTCTCCTCACTGACGGGATAGTAGGTGGAGTATCCGACGCCCCAGCCGGAGGAGGCGAGATAGGTGAGACTTGGGATCACACGGAGCAGCGTGAGCGGCGCCGAGAGGGCGGTGGCGATGCGCGCCGCGATCGGGAGCGCCGTCTCCGCCAGTGGCGAGCCGTCGAGCGGGACGGTGACTGCCGTGATCACCGCGTCGCCTTCGATGGATGCACCGTTGCCCGGTGGCACGACCAGCGTGGGAACGATGGCGTGGCGCAGGACATGCTGGGCGA
>JALYUS010000030.1 GCA_030853625.1 Chloroflexota bacterium | reverse complement strand
TTCAACGGCAGTGTACCATCGGGACTGTTATCGCATTGTGAGAAGGTTGCATGCAAAGTGCTATGTCTATTATCCTTTCGCAAGCGATAGAGCAATGTGAGGAGCGCATCATGATTCCGAAGAACCTAACCTCCGGCCCCTTCCGTCACTCCGGCGTGGGAAGGGGTGCCTCATCGAGAGGCCGAGCTATTACAGGGAACGCCTTGATCTCTCGGAGGTCCGCTCCCCTTCCTCGCGGGAAGGGGCCGGGGGTTAGGTGTATACTTTAACCCGCACGTAATGGCGCGTGGCGGGCATGGGCGAGCGATAAAGGGCGGCACACGGTATGAAGATTATTCTCGCGGACGAAATGGGTTTTTGTTTCGGCGTCCGCCGTGCAATTGAGATGGTCAATGCACTGGCAGACGAGGGGAAATCCGTCCGCATGCTTGGCGATGTCGTCCACAACCCGCAGGTCGTGCGCGATCTGGAGGGCAGGGGCGTCAGCGTCATCAACGAGGTGCATCAAGCGACAGCGGACGGCGTGATGGTGATTACGGCGCACGGCGCGGCCCCATGGGTGGCGGATGAGGCGCGTGCCGCCGGAACAAATGTTGTGGACACCACCTGTCCGCTCGTCGAGAAGCCGCAGCAGATCGCGCGCGATCTCGCCAATGACGGTTATACGGTCGTCGTCTATGGCGACAAGAAGCACCCCGAAGTGAAGGGTATCCTCGGCTGGGCCGGAGAGGGCGCGCTGGCGACGAAGAGCATCGAAGACTTGCCGTGGCATATCCGCCGCGATGCCGATGGCGCGTGGGCGGAGAAGCCGCCGCGCAAGGTCGCCGTCGTCACCCAGACGACGAGCGAGATGGATGACGTGATCGCCTTCGTCAATGCCCTGACCGCGCTGGCGTTACCGCTCGGTGGCGAGGTGCGCGTCGTCAACACGATCTGCAAGCCGACGACGGATCGCCAGTTGGCGATGCGCAATCTGGCACGCGAAGCGGACGTCGTCCTTGTCATCGGCGGACGTAAGAGCGCGAACACGAAGCATCTGGCGGAGATCGGCAATCACCTCGGCACGCCGTCGTATCACATCGAATCCACGGCGGAGATTGACCCGGCATGGATCGCGGGCAAGGAAACCGTCGGCGTCACCGCAGGCGCAAGCACGCCGGATGCCGTCGTCGGCGAGGTCGTGGATTGGCTGATCGCCCGTGGTGGCGTCCTCATGCCACGCGAAACGGACGGTCGCCCACCCCGGTACGCATAATATCCCATTGATTTTGCGCACAATACGTGCATGGTGTATGATCCTCCCGTCGTTTCCGCGTTGGATGAAGGAGCAGGCGATGGCCACGTATGGTGTACGTAAACTCGTGACGATGGTCGTCGGCGGGTTGATGATCCTGATGGCGTTCGCAAGCGCCGGATCGGTGGGGGCGGCAATCCCGAATCGCGCCTTCCAGGTGTTGGGGTGCGACACCGGCGATTACGCGTGCTACTATCACAGGCTTGGCGGCGCGCCCGAATCGAATTACTGCACGAGCAACGTGTACACCTGCACGGATGGCGTGCCGAACACGCCGCCGCAATACTCGACGAATGTCAGCCCCTATTGCGGCGACGGCGGCGGTGTGGGGTGCGTCAACGGTAGCCCGCTCTACGCGAGCACAACGATTACTCCCTCCGATGGAACCGGCCTTACTACGGATGTCGTGGTCACGTCCAACTTCCTGAATATCGGAACGAATAGAGCGCACGTCGTCAGTACGCCGTAGCGTTCATGCATCCAGGCCGTTTCACCGCCCCCGGTATCAGCCGGGGGTTTTTTTTGCGCCGCCCGCACCTCGCTCGCTGCGGCGTCTGTTCACCCCATGAATAGTTCCGCATGGATAAACGTGGTATTAGCGAGACAAGCGGCTATAATCATCTCGGAGGCTATTCGCACACATCACGAGGGAGAAGCACGTATGAAGGTGTCCGCAGCCGTCGCCGAAATCCTCAAGCGTGAGGGAGTCCAGTTCCTCATCGGCTATCCAGTCAACCCGATCATCGAGGCATCCGCCGAGGCGGATATCCGCACGATCATCGTCCGGCAGGAGCGCACCGGCCTCCATATGGCCGACGCGGTGAGCCGGGTGACGTCCGGCGACCAGATCGGCGTCTTCACGATGCAGCATGGGCCGGGCACCGAGAATGCCTTCGGCGGTGTCGCGCAGGCGTACGCCGATTCCGTCCCAATCGTCGTCCTGCCGGCCGGATTCCCGCGCCACCTCAATAATGTGCCGCCGAACTTCAGCGCCGTGATGAACTTCCAGCATGTCACCAAGTCCGCCGAGCAGGTGACGCTCGCCAGTGTCGTGCCGGATGCCTTGCGGCGCGCCTTCACCCAGGCGAAGAATGGTCGCCCACGCCCGACGCTCGTCGAGATTCCCACGGACGTGATGGCCGAGGAATTTCAAGGGGAGATTAAGTACGAGCCGACATCCCGCTTCCGTTCCGGGCCGGACCCGCAGGCTGTGGACGAGGCGGCGGGCGTGCTCGTCGCGGCGGAGCGGCCGGTGATCTACGCCGGGCAGGGCGTCCACTACGCGAAGGCGTGGCCGCAACTGCGTCAACTGGCGGAACTGCTGGAAGCGCCCGTGACGACGACGATCCAGGGCAAGAGCGCCTTCCCGGAGAACCACCCGCTCGCCCTCGGGTGCGCGGGGCGTTCGATGCCTCGGCCAGCCTGGGATGCCCTCCAGAATGCCGACGTGATCTTTGGTATCGGCTGCTCGCTGGCGCGCACGAACTACGGCGTCACGATGCCGACCGGCAAGACCTTCATTCATGCGACGCTCGACGCCGGGGACATCAACAAAGACGTTCCCGTGCAGTACGCGCTGATCGGCGATGCGGGATTGACGCTGGATGCGCTGATCGCTGCCGTCTCGGAGCGGCTCGGCGGCAAACCGCGCGGGCGGGGCGACGCGGTGAAGGAGCAAATCGCCTCCGGCCGTGAAAAGTGGCTGGCGGATTGGAAACCGAAACTGACCAGCGACGAGACACCGATCTCACCGTACCGCGTGATCTGGGACCTCCTGCACACCGTGGACGTGAACAATACGATCATCACCCACGATGCCGGCAGCCCGCGTGACCAGATCGTGCCATTCTGGGTAGCGGAGGAACCGCTCTCGTACATTGGCTGGGGGAAGTCCACGCAGTTGGGCTACGGCCTCGGCCTCGCGATGGGCGCGAAACTGGCACGGCCCGACAAACTCTGCATCAACTTCTGGGGCGACGCGGCGATTGGCTTTACGGGGATGGACTTCGAAACGGCAGTGCGCGAGCGCATCCCGATCATGTCCATGCTGATGAACAACTTCTCGATGGCGATCGAACTGCCGATCATGCAGACCGCGACGAAGAAGTACCGCAGCACCGACATCAGCGGCAACTACGCCGACATGGCGAAGGCGTTCGGTGGCTATGGGGAGCGTGTGACCGACCCGGCGGAGATCATCCCGGCGATCAAGCGCGGTATCCAGAAGACGCAGGAAGGCACGCCGGTGCTTCTGGAGTTCCTCACCGCTAAGGAGATCACCTTCTCTACCTTCAAATAATCGCCCCGCTCGTATGGCTGGGTGAGGATTGAAACGAGGCGGCGGACGCGCGATTTAGGCGAAGGCGCCGGGGCCGGAGAGCGCATCCGTCGCGTTGATTTCCATCGCGGCGAGGTATTGGCCAAGGAGTCGGATCAGGTTGCGTGCCTGTGGCTCCCCCATCTTCGTCAGCGCGCTATCCAGTTGCGTCTGTCGCATATCCTCGACGTGTGCGAGCGTTTCCATGCCGTCGGTCGTTAGTTGAACGAGGACGATGCGCCGGTCCGTTGCATGGGAGCGCCGCGTGATAAACCCTTGCCGGACGAGACGGTCCACAATCCCCGTCATCGTACCGAGCGAATGGTGTGTCTGGCTGGCGATCATGCCCATCGTGCATTCACCGGCACGGTTGATCGCGACCAGCGTGAAATACTGCTGGAGCGTCAGACCGAACGGCGTGAGCGCCGCCGCGAACTGGCGCGCGCCGCCCCACGTCACCCGCGCGATGTCCTGCGATAACTGATCTCGGAGCGGCAATTGCTCGCTCTCGACGAAGTCGTTAATCAGCAGCATCTTCCCCGTCCGTATCACCGTAGCCATCTCGGTCACGCTCCATCCCCTCGCTTCCGTTTCCTCACCCATGATGCCCGTTGTACGGTCATATGATGACGCGAAAGCGCATCGTCGTCTGATACGATGCACCTCTCACAAAGCATGAACGGACAATCCCCGCCTTTTGTGACGATAGGCGACGCGATTTGCCGAAGAATGCTGATCGCCTGGCGAAATGGGCGGCTATGCGATGGTTTCAAAGAGAAATGTGCGGTTCTTGCCCGCCTTTTTCGCCATCGTCATCGCGGTGTCCGCGACGGCATAGAGGCTGAAGGCGTCGGGCACATCGTTCGGGTACAGTCCGATGCCAATGCTCGCGGTGAAAGGACTGGGCAATCCACTGCTGCCATTGGCAATCGCCGCGTGAATGTGGGCGGCGACGGTGCGCGCCTCAGCCTCATTCGCATCGGGGAGCAGAACGGCGAATTCTTCTCCACCCACGCGGGCAACGAGATGCTGGCCCCGCATCGCGTTACGAATTGCGCGCGCGAACGCCTGCAACGCGGCGTCTCCCACGAGATGGCCCCAGAACGCGTTGTAGCGCCGGAAATCATCGAGGTCAATAATGAGCAGCGCGAGCGGACGACCTTCCGCATTCGCGACGAGCGCCATTCGATCGAGCGCGGCGCGCAATCCGCGGGCATTCGCCAGGCCGGTCAGCGGATCGGCATAGGCGAGGTGGGTGATGGCTGCCAGATGGTATGCCCGCGCGAGCGAGAAGCGCGCGTGGGGAGCGAGCCGTTTCAATAGGGCACGCCCCGTGCTATTCGTTGGGGCAATCGCACCATGAAGGCGTAATAACGGCAGGGTTTCATCGTTATGGCGTTCGGTGCCGAGGGAAAACAACTGGACGGGTAGGTGGTCAACGCCCGCCTCATTCGCGTCATCGGCGGTCATGCCGCCGCTGGCGATCACCTGCGTCTCCGACCCATCGGGCGATGACACCGCGAGCGTCACAAGGACGGCGCCGGTCAGTCGTCGCGCACCATCCGCGATCGCCTGCGCGACGGACTCGATGTCGTCCGCCGCGCTCAGATCGAGGAGCGCCGCTTCGAGCGTCAGGGCCTCGTGCAGGGTCCGTTCCGTGTCGGTATCAGCATCAAAAACCAACATGCGTCTCTCTTTAATATTCTCTACTCCACGCGATGCTCATCATGGTTAAGAACGGACAGCGCGCCATAATGTGATGGCCTTCGGTCTAATATACCACGAAAGGCAGAAATTCTTCGCGAGGCAGCGTGCCATCTTTCCCGCCATGCGACGTGCCGGATTGCCGAAACCCGGCATATCCCTGCGGAGTATGCCGGGTATTCCTTGCCTGGTGTCTATTCGGTCTATGCGGCGGGGTTGAGGGCGTGCGAAAGAGGGTGGCCCACTGATGGTGCGGCGGCGATAGCGGCGAGGATCGTGCCGTGCGACAGACGGGCAACATGGAGGCGAAGATGAGTGATGTGCTGGTCGGGGAGCGTGCGCCACAGCCCAGGGCGATCCGTTGTGCTTCCCGTCGCGTCGCCGGTGAGCGCGGCGAGGATGACGCGGCGCCAGGTGATACCGTCCGCACTCCCCTCAAAGATGACGTGCCCGCTCCACGTTCCGGCGAGATGCAGGACGACCGACGCATTCTGCCCGCAGGCAATCGGCGCGGTCAGGCCGGGCGCGGTAATCGCGGGGAATCGTTCATCCAGCGGGCATGCCCATGCCCCGGCGTATTCACCGGGCAGCGTCTCCCAGCGTCCCATATTGACGCTCGATTGCGGTTCCGGCTTTCGTGCGGGCAGGCTGGCGACCGCACTGCGTACGGCGGAACGAACGTCAGTTAGCCGACGAACGGCGTCTGCGCGGCGGGGAAAGAGTGCAATCGTCACAACCGGCCTCCTCAATTCAAGAACCGATGTTCTCCTGTACGGACACAATGATAGTACACCCGTTCTGGTCTGTCAAGGGGGATTCGGACGTTCATGTGCTCCTGCGACGGTGCGTGACCACGGATGGTATATACTGCGCGGAAACGAATCGCCCCTTTTCTCGCGCGTCGGCGCAGCGTTGTGCCGCATGGTGTGGCGGGGAAGCATGAAGCATGGATCACGAGGTGTGTATGACCGACCGACCGTTGCGCGTCGCGGTGATTGGCTCCGGCCCGGCCGGGCTGTACGCCGCTGAGGCATTAATTAAGCAAAATGCGATCCCGGTCTCTGTGGATGTCTTCGACCGGCTGCCCGTCCCGTATGGCCTCGTGCGGTACGGCGTCGCGCCGGATCACTACAAGATTAAATCCGTGATCGGTGTCTACGAAAAGACGCTCGCGGACCCGCGCGTGCGCTTCTTCGGCCACGTTGCCTTTGGCCGCGACCTCACGCGCGCCGAGTATCGTCGCCTCTACGACGCCGTCATCTACGCGGTCGGCGCGTCGAGCGACCGCAACCTCGGCATTGCGGGTGAAGACCTGGCGGGCAGTATCTCTGCTACGGAGTTCGTCGCGTGGTACAACGGCCACCCGGACGCCGCGACGCGTGACATGACCCTCGATGCGCGCGGCGTGGCCGTTGTCGGTGTCGGCAATGTCGCGGTGGACGTGACGCGTATTCTCGCCAAGACACGCGACGAACTGGCCGAGACAGACATCGCCGATCACGCGCTGCCCGTGCTTGCGCGCAGCGCCGTGACCGATATTTACGTCCTCGGGCGGCGCGGACCCGTGCAGGCGAAGTTTACGACCAAGGAATTGGGCGAACTCGGCGAACTGGCGAACGCGGACATCGTCGTCAAGCCGGAGGAGATCGCGCTCGATCCGGTCAGCGAGGCGGCGCTGGCAGGGCAGCGCGTCGCGCAGCGGAACATCGAGGTATTGCGCGCCTTCGCCGCGAAGCCGCTGGAGGGCAAACCGCGCCGCATCCACTTGCGTTTCCTCGTCTCCCCGGTCGAAATCCTCGGTACGGAATCTGTCGAAGGATTGGTCATCGAACGCAACCGCCTCGACGAGCAGCAGCGGGCGGTCGGCACGGGTGACTATGAAACGCTCGATGTGCAGATGGTGCTACGCTCGGTGGGCTACCAGGGCGTGCCGCTCGATGATGTGCCGTTTGACGCGCGCGCGCACGTCGTATCGAACGATGCGGGACGCGTCACGAATGGCACGAACGGTGCGGTCGTCCCCGGCGAGTACGTGACCGGCTGGATCAAACGCGGCCCAAGTGGCCTGATCGGCACGAACAAGGCGGACTCGGTCGAGACGGTGAAGTCGCTCCTCGAAGATGCCCCGCACCTCCCGCGCGCTGCGGAGGGTGATCCCGAAGCGGTGGAAACGCTCCTGCGGGCGCGCGATGTCCGCTACGTAACGATGGCCGACTGGCTCGAAATCGAGAAATACGAAACGACACTCGGCGCAGCGCAGGGCCGCCCGCGTGTCAAGATCGTTCACATCGAGGAGATGTTGGAACGGATCGCGCGGGTGAAATCCTAATCCCCAATGGGCAGGCGCACCGTGAAGGTCGTGCCTTCGCCGAGGGTGGAGTGGACATCAATCGTGCCGTCGTGGGCGACGACGATTTCGCGCGCGATGTAGAGGCCGAGGCCGAGGCCGCTACTGGGTGATTGCCCGGCGTGTTCGACGCGGTAGAAGCGCGAGAAAATGTTCGTCAGGTCGGCGGGCGCGATGCCGGGGCCGTCATCCTGCACGGTGAGCGTCGCCGCTCCATCGTTGCTCGACAACCGGACAGCAATACGCGGTGATTCCGCCGCGTGGCTGATTGCGTTCGTCAGCAGATTGAGGATGACCTGCTCCAACCGCCGGTCGTCGCCCATCATCATGACCGGTTCGTCCGCGATTTCCATCGTGAATGTTTGTTCCTGTGTCAGCATTTGTGCGGTTTCGACGGCGTGACGAACGACGGCCGCGAGGTCCAGCGGCGCGCGGACAAGCGTTAGGTGGCCGCCCTGCAACCGCGCGACATCGAGAATTTCGTTGATCAGGGCGAGCAACCGCTGCGACTGTCCGAGCGCCAGGGTCGCATAGCGGCGCGGGCGTTCGTCGGCCCCTTCGGCATTGTAGAGGCGGACGAGCATTTGCAAATAGCCGCTCAGGCCGGTGAGCGGCGTGCGCAACTCGTGGCTGGCAATCGCCATGAACTCATCCTGCATCCGGCGCAGGCTCCGATCCGTGATGTCCCGGATGACGAGCACGCCGGTGTGTTGGCGATCCCGCGCAATCGGGCGGCCGGTCGCCTCGAACCAGCGGCGGTTGCCATCCGGCGCGGTGATCGTGAACTCCATCGCGAACGATTCGCCGCGCGCGGCGCGCTGTTGGGGCGTCTGATCGGGTGGGAGCGGCTGGCCATCCTCACCCTCCGCCACGAACGGATCGCCGGGATCGCTGGGATCGCCGAACATCTCCGTGTAGCGGTCATTCGCCAGCATCGTTGTCCCGGCGCGATCCACGACGAGCACGGCATCGCCGATGCTGGCGAGAATCGCCGCGACTTGCTCGCGCTCGGTTTCGCTCCCGCGCCGCTGAATCTCCAATGAGACGGCGGTTTCCTGCAACTCGGCTGTCCGCGCCTGGAGGTCGTCGTTGGTTGTGTTCAGTTCCTCGACTGTTGCTTGCAACTCCTCGTTGAGCGTCTCCAGTTCCTCATTCGTCGCTTGCAACTCCTCGTTGAGGGTCTCGATCTCCTCGGTCGCCGCCTGCGCCTCTTCGTTGGCGACGAGGAACTCCTCGTTGACGCTCCGCAGGTCCACATTATTATTGGAGAGGTCCTGATTGGCATCCAGCAGTTGCCGGTTCGCCTCCGCGAGACGTTTCATCAGCACCATTAGCCGCTCCGTCTCGGCGCGCTGGTGGGCGACGCTCTCTTCGAGGACGCGCCGTTCCTGGACGTGCTCGGTCATGTCCTGCACGATGACGAGCACGGAATCCACCGGCTCGCTTCCGTCGCCAACCTTCTGCGGGTAACAGGCGAGTTCGAGAAAGCGGATCTCGCCCGTCGCCATCTCGGTCGCGGCGATTTCCGCAGCCGCAGCCGGCGCCTCACCACGGAGGGCGGCGTCAATCGCGGCCCGCAGCGGATCAGGCGGTACGGTGCGCGCGAGATGGAGGAAATCCTCGCCGATCGCTGCGCTATGGACGCCGAACAAGCGCCGCGCCGCGCTGTTGATCGCCTGGATGTCGTATCGCCGGTCCACAACGACGACGCCGAGGGGTAGGCCGAGCAGCAGCCCCTCAAATTTCTCGCGCGCGATGTGGGAGCGTTGCGCCTCGCGCTGCACGCGGCTCTGCTCGCTGTTCATCACCGCGCGCGAGCCACCGACCACGCGCAGTGGCGGTGTCGAGAGGTCTCGATAGCGGGCGGACGGAAAGAGCGTCCGCTCGCCCTGACGGCGATAGACCTTCAGATGTGCGTCCTCGATGACGAAGTAGTCCGCGAGCGGATTCGTCGTCTCGGACTTGCCGAGCACGAGGTAGCCGCCATCGCGCAGTGAGAAGGCGAAACTTTGCAGGGAGCGTCGCTGAAGTTCAGGCGTGAAATAGATCAGGACATTGCGGCAGAGTTCGAGGTCAATGCGCGGGAAGGGCGCACGCTGGCCGAGGTCGTGCTGGCCGAAGACGGTCAGGGCGCGCACCTGCTTCTTTACCTCGAAATCGCCGTTCAGTGGGGTGAAGTACCGTTCGATCATCTCCCGTGGCAGATTGACGAGCGTCGCCGCCGGGTAAATGCCACGTCGGGCGAAGGTAATCGCCTCGTTGTCGAGGTCAGTGGCGAAGATGCGCACGTTGAACTGCGGTAGTTCATCGCCGAGCAGTTCCGCGACGAGGATCGCCAGCGAATACGCCTCCTCGCCCGTCGCGCATCCCGCCGACCACAGGCGCAATTCGTTGCCATTAACGCGCGCCTCCGCGATCAACGGCGGCAGAATGCGGTCGCGAAGATAAGCGAAGAGATCGGCATCCCGAAAAAACTCGGTCACTTTAATCAGGAAACTGCTAATCAGCCGCTGGTACTCGTCCGGGTGGCTGCCGAGAAAGCGGATATAGTCCGCCAGCCGTGCCGCGCCGGTCGCGAGCATCCGCCGTTGCAGCCGCCGCATGATCGTCGGCATCTTGTATCCGTTGAAGTCAATGCCGCTGCGCGCGCGGAGTTGTTCGAGGAAGGTGCGGAGCGCTCGCTCTTCCGTCGGTCGGATAATCACCCGATCGCCGGTCACGAGGTCGTGGAGAATCGCGCCGATCTGCTCGATGTCCGCGATGATGTCCACAGTCGTCGGGGCGAGCGATTGCGGCATGGCGGGGTAGGAGGCGGTCGCCGGGTTCTGGATAATCACGGTGCCGCCCGCCGCGCTCACCTCGCGCGCGCCAACGGTACCGTCCGAGCCGCTGCCGGTGAGAATAACGGCGATCAATTGCTCGCCGTATGCCTGCGCACCGCTCGACAGCAGGAGGTCTACGGAAGGGTGCGGGCCGGGCTGATCATCCTCGCGAAGGCGCACATGACCATCGGCGATCTCCACCTGCCGGTTCGCGGGGACGACATAGATGACACCCGGTTCCATGCGCGTCACGTCCTCCACGGTGCGGACGGGGAGCGTGCTGCGCCGCCCGAGAATTTCGGCGAGATGGCTCCGGCGGGCGGGGTCAATATGCTGGGCGATGACGACCGGAGCGGCAAAATCGGCGGGGAGCGTGCCGACGAGCGTCGAGAGCGCCTCAATGCCGCCCGCCGACGAGCCAACGACGACGAGTTGCGCGACCGATGGTCTATCTGCCATTCGTCTCTCTTCTCCGATGTTGCAATATTCAGACAATGTGGCAACGGTCTGCTAGTGTAGACCACGGCTGCATCTATCACAAGCACGAACATTTTATCATATTTGTATGAAATTACACATTGTCGAAGAAGTAGGATCGTAGGCATATGCATGGTCACATTCTGAGAATCCTAACCCCCGGCCCCTTCCCTCGGAGGGAAGGGGTGACTCACCGCAATGTCGTGCCGTTCGCCATACACCCGGACTTCATGGAGGCTCACTCCCTCTTCCCTCAGAGGGAAGGGGGTCGGGGGGTTGGGATTCTCAGGTGATGGCACAGTTCATGTGACAATGGGCGAATACGTGCAATGCTCTCTATTGAATCATTACACGGCGTTCGGACATACATGGGGAGTGTAGCGGCGTATGTGATGAGAAAGGAATGCGATGCCAGGGCACGATAGAATCGTCATCGGCGCCTCCGCAGGCGGCGTGGAGGCGTTGATGGCCGTGGTGTGGGGGCTGCCGCGCGATCTGCCGGCCGCCCTGTTTGTTGTGCTGCATGTCCCGCCGGATGGCGAGAGCATGTTGCCACGCATCCTCTCGCATGCCGGGCCGTTGCCCGCCATCCATCCGCAGGATGGCGATCCAATCGAAGAGGGGCGCATCTACGTCGCCCCGCCGGATTATCACCTGCTCATTGAGCGCGATCATGTGCGGGTCATTCGTGGCCCGCGGGAGAACCGGTACCGGCCGGCCGTAGACCCGCTCTTCCGTTCGGCGGCGCGCGCGTACGGGCCGCGCGTCGTCGCGGTTGTCCTCTCCGGCATGCTCGACGATGGCGCGGCGGGCATGACTGCGGTTCACGCACGCGGCGGTATCAGCGTGGTCCAAGACCCCAGTGACGCGCTCTTCCCTGGCATGCCGACGAGCGCGATGCGCTACGGCGACCCGGACTACAGCGTCCCCGCGACGGAGATTGGCCCCCTCCTCGACCGTCTCGCGCGCGAGGCGGTCCATGAGACAGTGAAGGAGGCGTCGGAAGGGATGGAGAAAGAAACGGATATCGCTGCCCTTGATCTGGCGACGCTCAATGATCCCGACAAACCGGGCATGCCATCGGTCTTCGGCTGCCCGGAGTGTGGCGGCGTGCTCTGGGAAATGAAAGAAGGGCCGCTACTGCGCTACCGCTGCCGCGTCGGCCATGCCTACACGGCGGACAGCCTGCTCTCCGAGCAATCGCTCCATCTCGAAGCGGCGCTCTGGGCGGCATTGCGCGGGCTGGAGGAGAAGGCGGCGCTCGTCCACCGGCTCGCGGAGCGCGCGCGCGATGCGGGCCACGGCATGCTCGCGGATCGGTACGCGGAGCAGGGGCGCGATGCCCAACAGCACGCCGCCATCATCCGCGATTTGGTTCTCCGTGGTGATACATCTCCCGCCGACATCGGGATCGAGCGGCAGCGGGAAACGGGGGACGGATAAAAGCGAGAGACGGCCCCCACCGTCACACTGCCTGCCGTGCCGTTGAGGCATGGTCGAGGAGGTCGGTGACGAGCGCGAGCAATGCCACGATGTCGAAGGGCTTTTCAATCGCCGCATCGCCCCGCGCCGCGATTTCTGCCGCCCGCTCGCGGAGTGTACCGACATCGGCGGAGCACATGATGACGGGAATGCGCGCGGTCGCGTCGTCCGCCCGGAGACGGTTATAGATCGTCCAACCGGTATCCTGCTGTTCCAACCACAGATCGAGGATGACGAGATCGGGCTGCTCGCGCGCGATGGTCGCGTATGCATCGGCGCCTGCGGAAATGCCGAGCGTGCGGTAGCCTTCCTCACCAAACAGGTCATCCAGCAACATCACGATGTGCGCATCGTCATCCACGAGGGCGATGCTGTGCTGCATCATCCTTACCCTCCCGTGATGTCCGTACACTATTCGATGCACGTTATAACCACGCTTGTTTCTATGATACTCC
>JALYUS010000196.1 GCA_030853625.1 Chloroflexota bacterium | reverse complement strand
TCGCGACCGCCAGTTTCGTCCCATCTGCCGAGACGGTCACGGCAATCGGATACCACTCGGTGGGGATGAAGCCGATCACACCGCTGGTCGCGGGGGCGTCGGCATTCGGGCCGGTATACGTCCCCGGCGGGCGGGCGCGGCTGTCGAGACGGATCACGGCGATCGCGTTGTTACCGCCATTGGCGACATAGAGCGTCGTCAGATCCGGGCTGAGGGCGAGGCCGTTCGGCATCGAGCCGAAGGGCAGCCCGTCCGGGCGGACGGAGATACGCTCGATCTCCGGGTTCGTGCCGCTCGCTGCGTTCAGGTCGAGCACAGAAATCGTGTCCTCGTTTGAGTTGGCGACGTAGAGCCGCGTGGACTCCTTGCTGAAGACCATTGCCGTCGGATGTAGCCCAACGGCAATCTCCGGCCGCATCGTATTCGTCGCGACATCGTAGACGGAGAGCGATCCGGCGGCGGATGCCCCCGTTTTCGGATCTACGTTTACCGGAAAGAGCGGGTCAACGGCGTCGCCGGGTTGCGGGAGTGGCCCGCCCCAATTACTCGTGTAGACCGCTTTACCGTCCGGCGAGATGTATGACCCGAAGGGCGAACTGCCGGCCGGGACGGTCTTTGTCACGCTCCGGTCGGCGAGATTGATGATGCCCATACTGTTCGTGCCGAAGAGTGCGACGTAGAGCGTCGCCCCGTCCGGGCTGACGGAGAGACCGGCGGGCCACGTCTTCGCCCCGGTATCAATGTCACTCTCGAAGGTCGCCGTACCGGCGGGATCAATCGCGGCGGCGCCGATTTTGTGATCTTTCCCTTTCGCGTAGTAGAGATGTGTGCCGTCCGGGCTGTAGGCGAGGCCCGCGACATTGCGATCCTGCGTGTCGAACTGCTGCGTAATTTCGCCCGTCGTGGGGTTGAGCAGGTAGGTGAGGTTCGTCGTCATCACGGCGAGTTGCGTGCCGTCCGGTCGGAGCGCCATATCCACGGGGCGCTGATCGAGGAGCGTCACCTGCCCGGCGGAGCGCACCGTCTGGTTTGTCGGCACGAGAAACCACCCCGCCGCCTGCGTGCCGATCAAGAGCGCCGCGCCGCCCGTCGCGCTCCCGGTGACGAGGGCGAAGAGCATGACGAGGCTCGCCATTCGGCGGCGCGAGTGTGCCATGCGTTGGAGCCAGCGTGGGGTGTACATCCGCACTCCTTCTGCCGTGCGTAAGATCAATCCTTGTGTAAGGAGCGTAGGGGATTGGCGCGCCGCCGTCAAACGACCGCACATGGACAGGCGATAGACATTTCGTTAGTGGGTAGTCTCCGCCGTTCAGATCGCCATCTGACCCATCTGACGGCATGTTTCTTCGCAGCGGTGACAGGCTTGCGCGCCGGTCTGGCAGGCAGCCACCGCGTGATGCTTCTCGCACTCCGCCGCGCAGGCCGCGCAGATGTCCGCGCAGACCGCGCAGAGATTGCCGTGATAATGCGAGCCGCGCGCCATCAAGCGGACGCAGAGCGTGCAGCTGTCCGCGCAATCGCGGCAGAGCCGGATGCACTCGGTCATTGTTGCCACCTGCTCGCTCGTCAGGCAGCTATCAATACACCGCTCGCAGGCGACGAGGCATATCTGGCAGTTGGCGATGCACTGCTCCATCAACTGCATATGATCGTTGTAGGGCATGGATGATTGGCTCATAAAGGCACCCTCACTCTCTGGTACGATGCTCCGTGCCGCGCGAATCCCGTCTCTCCGCAGGCATCGCAGGAAGGACGCCACGGGAGTTGACGAAATCGGATCAACGCAGAGGACGCAGAGCGCGCAGAGAGCGCGGAGGAAAATACCGTTTCTTAGCCATACGTTTGCTCTCTCTGGGTTCTCTGGGTTCTCTGCGCACTCTGCGTTGATCCGGTTTCAGCGTTCTGCACGGAGATCACGCCGCGCACATCGAGCGACGGCGAACCGAGCGCGTAGGCGATCGCGAACTGGTCGTCTATCTCGTTCGCGGTGTCGCAATCGAGGATAACACGGAGTGATGCACTGCTCATTGCTCATTGCTCGTTGCTCCCATTTAACCTACCCCCCGGCCCTTTCCGTCCTGCGGCGTGGGAAGGGGTGACTCACCGCACTACCGAGGCGTTAGGCGGAACACCCTGATAATTCGGAGGCTCGCTCCCCTTCCTCGCGGGAAGGGGCCGGGGGTTAGGCTCCCCTACCTACCCATATTGGTAGTATCGTACCGGAGTAAAGTCCTCGGCATGTGCGTTGTCACCGACAGATGCGACATTGTCGCCCGTTGTGTAGAGCAGACATCGATCAAGGAGTATTCTCTATTGGCAGATTCTTCCCCCCGCCGCATGGCCCGCGATGGCCGCCCCGTTCGCCCCAATCAGCCCGAGACGTTCCGCGCCCGCGCCCGGCTTGCCTTCCAGATGATCCCGAAGGCGCTCGGACTCGTCTGGGAGGCAACGCCCCGATTCGCGACGACAAATGGCATCCTGACAGTTGTGCAGGGTCTCCTCCCCGCGATCACGCTCTACTTCACGAAAGCGATTGTGGATGATGCCGCCGCCGCCTTCTTCCGTGTCACCCACCAGCAGATACAGACGCGCGCCGAGACACAACAGGTTTTGATCCTCGTCGCGCTCTGGTTCGGCGTGCAGTTGCTCGCGTCACTCTTGCAGACGATCAGCCAGTTAGTGACGAGTCTGCAAAGCGATCTCCTCTCCAATTATATCAGCGTGCGGCTAATGGAGAAGGCGAACGCGCTCGACCTCTCCTACTTCGAGAATGCACAGTTTTACGACAAACTGGAGAACGCGCGGCGTGAGGCGGGCTACCGGCCAAGCCAGATGGTAACGCAGTTATTCGGCCTCCTCCGCAGCACCGTGACGCTCGTCTCGGTAATTGGCGTGCTGGCGTCGCTCTCGTGGTGGCTCGTGCTGCTCGTCGTCGCCGTTTCGATCCCCTCGTTCATCTATCAGGCGAAGTACTCAGGGCAGTTCTTCTCCCTGCTCACCGGCCGCGCGCCGGATCAGCGCCGCCTCAACTACCTCGGCTATCTGCTGACGACCGATTCCCCGGTCAAGGAGTTACGCATCTTCGGGCTGCACGGCACGCTGCTGGAACGCTACCGGCAAATCTTCGCCAAGTTCTATAAGGAGAACCGCGACCTGACCATCCGCCGCACCGCCTCGCAGTTCGCCCTCGGCGCGCTCGGCACGGTCGTCTCCGGCCTGACCTA
>JALYUS010000186.1 GCA_030853625.1 Chloroflexota bacterium | reverse complement strand
GGGGCCGCCCGCGCCGGGGCAGGAAGCGCCCGTCTCCCTGCTGACAATGGACGAACTGGCGGCGGCACGAGAGTTCCTGCGACGTGCGGCGTCCTTCCCATCCCCGGAGCGCGCCGCCCTCGCCTGGCGCGTCGCCACCACCCTCGCCGCCCGCATCGGCTACGCCGAACCGCTCACACATCCCGAATGGTTCCTCATCTGGATCGTCCGCAGCGCAGCGGGAGAAAATTGAGTGCGGAGATTGCAGAAGACACAGAGGACGCAGAGATGATGCGAGTTTCATTTTCTTTCCTTTTCTCTGTGCTCTCTGTGTCCTCTGCGATCTCTGCGCTTTCCCCTCCCTTTCGTTGGCGCGGGGGTTGCGTGTTAGGATGGGGGCAGGAATGATGGATGTCATCGAAGGAGCGCACCGTGACACGACAGACGAATGGCAGCGGCCCATCCCGCGCGAGCGATATTCCCTTCCACGCGCGCGGTTCCGGCGAGCGACGCAATGTGGCGATGGGGCGGAGCGGCATGGTCGCCACCGCGCATCCGCTGGCGACGGCGGCAGGACTCTGGGCGCTCGAACGCGGCGGCAATGCGATGGACGCGGCGATTGCGGCGGCGGGCGTCTGCGCGGTCGTGCTGCCCGCATCGTGTGGCCTCGGCGGTGATTGCTTTCTGCTCTACTACGACGCGAAAACACAGAAGGTGACGGGTGTCAACGGCAGCGGCGCGGCCCCGCTCGCCGCCTCACCGGGTTTGTACAAGGAGCGCGGCCATATCAGCAGAATGCCGGGGCGCGGGCCGCTCTCCGTCGGCGTGCCTGGCGCGGTAGATGCCTACTTCACGGCGTTCGAGCGGTGGGGCAGCATCCGCATGAGCGACCTCCTCCGCCCCGCCGAGCAGTATGCCCGCCACGGCTTTGCACTGACGCCGCACGGTGCGGCGATGATCGGTGACCAGGCCGAGATGCTGAAGGCGCAGCCGGGTGGTGGAGCGCACACCCTTCTCAAACGTGGTAAGCACGCCCCGCACACCGGACAAATTCTCAAGAACGAGGACCTCGCGGACTCGATCAGTCTGCTCCGGCGACAGGGTCGCAACGCCTTCTACACGGGCGAACTGGCGGAGAAGATCGCCGCGTGGATGGTGAAGAACGATGGCCTCATCACACAGGAGGACCTCGCCGCGTATACGAGTGATGTCTACCCCGCGATCAGCACGACCTATCGCGGCCACACCGTCTACACGACCGCGCCACCCTCGCAGGGGCTGATTTTGTTGCAGGAATTGAACATCCTCGCCAATACCGATCTCGCGGGGATGGATCGCAACGGCGCGGCGGCGCTCCACTTGATGATCGAGGCGAAGAAACTCGCGTTTGCGGATCGCAACCGCTATGCCGGCGATCCGAACTTCGTCACCTTCCCGCTCGGCACGATGATTAGTCCGGAGCGCGGCGCATCGCACTTCGTCTCGATTGACCCGCATCACGCGCGTGTAGACGACCCAGCGCACTCCCTCATCCCGGAAATGGTCGGCGATACGACCTCGCTCTGCACGATGGATCAGGAGGGAAACGCCGTCTCGCTCATCCACTCGCTTTCGGCGGCGTTCGGCTCCGGCTGCCTCGTGGACGGCACCGGTATCTTCCTCAACAACCGTGCCGGACGGGGCTTCTCGCTCCAACCCGGCCATCCGAATATCCTCGCGCCCGGCAAGCGGACGATGCATACCCTCCATTGCTACGCCGTCACCCGCACGGACGGCACCCTCGCCTTTGTCGGCGGCACGCCCGGCGGTGATCAGCAGCCGCAGTGGAATATGCAAGTGATCACCAATATTCTCGACTACGGCATGTCGCCGCAGGAGGCAATCGAAGCGCCACGTTGGACGAGTTTCCCCGGCACCGACCCGGCGAACCTGCCGAATCCGTACGAGGTGCGCATCGAACGCCGCGTCCCGGATGCGACGCTGATGGAACTGCGCCGCCTTGGCCATACCGTTCATGCCGTGCCGGAGTGGGGATCTGCCGGTGCGGCGCAGGTGATTGCCTGGGAGGACGGCGCCTGCTACGGCGGTTCCGACCCCCGCGCCGAAGGCCTCGCCCTCGGTTTCTGAGCCGCGTATACTGAGCAACATGCGACGCGGTAGAGAGGAGAAGTACATGGCAGACCGGAAGGTTTCACAGGAAATCCCCGAAGATATGAAGACCGCGCTCATCATCGAAAACGACATTGATGACGACTTCTCGTGCTCGTCGTCTTCGGAGGGAAAGCCGAAAACTGGACCGGAACTCTATCGTGCCCTCGTCGAGAACGGTTTCATTGGGGCATGGAAGGATCGCACGGACATTGGCGACAGCCTCGAATATGCCCACTGGCTCCGTAAGCGAGCGAGCGAGCGGCGGCGCGGCCAATAGTATGCGCGTGCTCGATACGGATATCCTCATTGATCTGTTGCGCGGGTACCCGCCCGCGCTGGCATGGCCCGCGTCATTGAACGATCAATCTCTCATCGCAGGGTATGCGGTCTTCGAATTGCTGGCCGGCTGCGACAATGCACCGGCGGTACGACAATTACAGCGATGGTTGCGGCCTTTCCAAACGAACTGGCCGACCGCAAGTGATCGAGATCGCGCACTTTCCACATTTGCTCGCGCAAGTCTGAGTCATACCCTCGGCATCCTTGATGCGCTGATTGGGGAATGCGCGGTCGGGTTGGGCGTTCCACTGTGCACCTTCAATATACGGCATTTCTGTGCGGTCGCCGGATTGACGACCGAACACCCCTACGAGCGGATATGACAGCAACGACCACCACACGGACGACAGCGACGAGCGCGGCAATCCAAGGGCGGCAGCGATGGCTGGTTTTCGCCCTGAGTGGGGCGATCTTCATGATTAACCTCGACTCGCGCGTCATTGCGCCGCTTCTGCCGACGATTGCGAACGCCTTCCATACCTCCGTCTCGTCGGCGGGCATCCTCATCACGGCGTATATGCTTCCGTACGGCTTCTTCCAACTCTTCTATGGCCCGCTCTCGGACCGCGTCGGGAAGGTGAAAGTTGTCGCCTTCGCGATGGTGCTGTTCAGTGTCGGGACGGCGCTTTGCGGCGCGTCCACCTCCCTGGCGATTGTCACACTTCTGCGCTTCCTGACGGGAATCGCGGCGGCGGCGATCTTTCCGCTCACGCTTGCCTACATCGGTGATACTGTGCCGTATGCGCAGCGGCAAGCGACGATCGCCATCCTGATGTCCTGCTCGGCGGCAGCAACGGCATTCAGTACGAGCGTCGGTGGGCTGATTGCGGCGATTTTCTCGTGGCGGCTCGTTTTTCCGATCTTTGGCATCGCCTCCGGTATCGTTGCGGTTGCGTTGCTCTTTCTGTTGAAAGAGGAGATCCGTTTGCCGCTGCCGGAGCCGCGACCACGACCGCGCGCTATCTACCTTGCCGCGATCCGCGCGCCCCGCATGCTGCCGCTGCTGATTCTCATTCTCATCGAGGGCTTCATCTACAACGGTGTCTTTTCGTACCTCGGCGGCTACCTCAATCACCGCTTCGCGCTCGGCTCACTCGCCATCGGGCTGTTGCTCGGTTTCGCGGGCGTCATGCAACTAAGTACGGCGCGGGTGCTGCGCTACCTCGTCCTCCGGCTCGGCGAGCGGCGGATGATCCTGATCGGCGGCGGGATGATGGGCGCGGCGTACGTCACGGCGGCGCTGATCCCGAACTGGCCGTTCTTCCTCATTTCGATGCTGCTCGCCGGTGTTGGCTTCGTCCTCTGCCATACGACCTTGCAGACGCGGGCGACCGAGACCTTTCCGCAGGCGCGGGGGACGGCGGTTGCACTCTTCGCCTTCTCACTCTTCCTCGGCGGCGGTGTCGGCACGGCGCTGGTCGGCAGCATCATCAGCGGCATCGGCTATATTGCCACACTGATTGCCGCAGGGCTTTTCCTCTGGGTCTTCGCTGTGGCTGCCGCACGGACACTGATTGCCGCGCCGAAACGCACCGTGGAGATGCCTGCGCCCGTCCCGGAATAAGTGCGCGAAAATTGCTCGTAAAAGCCCTTGACAAATGTCCGTACATCCCGTATATTCATCATTGTAAGGTCCCGATGACCGCTGCACCTCAGCCAAATACCGAAGCCGCAAGGCACAAGGGTTTGGATGGAGTACACTGGCTGTCGGGGTCTTACACTTTAATGACTGTAACCCACTCCCTCGTCGCAATCGCTTCGTTGAGGGCGTCGAGGATCGCTTGCACGGCGACGCCGTCGTGGAAGTTCGGCGCGGGGGCGGGTTCGCCCTCCTGAATCGCGCGGACGAAGCGTAGCGCGATGCCCACGCGGTCTTCCGGCGCGTCTGGCGTCAGCAGTTCCTGCGGCGCGGGATCGGCGGCTGTCGCGCCTCGGAGATCGGTGTGCGTAACGAACAGCGCGCCCGCCGTGCCGTTGAACTCGAAACTGAATCCGCCCCGATGGTACGGGATTGGCACGCCGCGTACCGTCGCCATCGCGCCATTGACGAAGCGCAGCAGGGCGATAAAACCGTCCGGCGCGGTGATGCCGGAGATTTCGCTGCCATCTGCGAGTGTAATGGTCGGGACAGTGACCGCCGCCATACAGGTGACTGCCTCGACCTCACCCCAATACCAGCGGAGCAGATCGAAGAGATGCGGCCCTCCTGACCCGGCGAGAATACCGCCGCCCTGCCCCCCGTCCACGAACCACCCCACCTTGCTCGTACTCCACATCGGCCCACGTAGGTAGTCCGCCGGATTCATGTTGATGCGCGCATCGGCGAGCGTCGGCGTGCCGAGGTATCCGGCATCAATCAGTCGCCGCGTCTCCGCATAGGTCGCGCCGAATCGCGTCTGATGGTTAATCATGTGGACGATCCCCGCCGCCTCCGCCGCGTCACGCATTTCGACCGCTTCCGCGAGCGTTGCGGCGAGCGGCTTCTCGCAGAAGATGTGCTTGCCCGCCGCGATGGCGTCCAGCGCCATCGGGTGATGGAGCGTGGGTGGCGTCGTGATGACCACCGCATCCACGTCCGCGCCGAGAAGATCGCGGTAATTATCGGTCGCGCGCGGGATGTCGAATTGCCGTGCGATCTGCTCGGCCCGCTCTCGCTGCGCCGAGCAGATCGCCATGACGACCGCACCGGGCGCCTGCTGCAACGCCTTGATGTGCGCCGCGCCGATGCCTGTCCCGATGACGCCAATACGTACCCTTCGTACTGTCATCCGCCCCCCATTCTTGCTTGATAGCTATGCCCGTTTCGCGGCGTATCGCGATGCCGCGTGTGAGTATGGCGGCGGTCAGTTTGAAGCGCAAGAACCGGATAGAGCGACGCGACGCCATGCTCTATCCTGACAGGAGAAAGGAGATGGACGATGCGAACCGAACAACTCTATGACGCCGCTTCGATCATCGCATGCTCCATGGTGCAGGACCGACTCGCAATCGCGGCGCGCGAGCAGATGATCCATGAAGCACGCAACAGGGCGCCGATTGCCGAGGTCGGTCATCTGCTGATCTGCTTCGGGCGATGGCTGCAAATGATGGCGCAACGGCCCACATATCAGGAGGAAACGGTATAATGGTACATATGAGATACATGGATACGACG
>JALYUS010000180.1 GCA_030853625.1 Chloroflexota bacterium | reverse complement strand
TTGCTGTTCACCTCGATCACAGCGCGCGATTATCCCGTCGTGCAGGCAATTACCGTCATCACGGCCTTTCTGGTCATCGTCGTCAACCTGATCGTTGATCTGTCGTACTCCTTCCTCGATCCGCGGGTGTCCTATGAGTGAACGGGTCTTGACCACGACGCAACCGGGCGGGATCGCGACGGCCGCGCGTCCGGTGCGGCCCGTCTCCGTTTTGCAGCGGCTGAATATTCGCGGCACGCTGCTGCTCGGTCTGGTTCTCCTAGCGATTATCCTGCTCATCGCGCTCTTCGCGCCGCTGCTCTCGCCGTACAACCCGATCGCGCAGGACCTGGGCAACGCCTTTTCCGCCCCCCTGAGCCACGGGCATCTCCTCGGCACGGACAACTTCGGACGGGACGAACTCAGCCGGATCATCTTCGGCACGCGGCTGGATCTCCAAATCGGCTTCATCTCTGTCCTCTTCCCGTTCATCGCTGGAAGTCTCATCGGCGTGACAGCGGGATATCGGGGAGGAATTACCGACAATATTATCATGCGGATCGTGGATATTCTGCTCGCCTTCCCCTTCCTCGTGCTCGTCATCGCGCTGATGACGCTGCTCGGGCCGGGGTTGCGGAACCTCTATATCGCCGTCGGTATCTTTGGTTGGATCAACTACGCCCGCCTGGTACGCGGCGAAACGCTAATCGCCCGAAACCTTGAATATATCCAGGCCGCGAAGACGGTCGGCTGCACGGACAGTCGTATCATCTTCACGCACCTGCTACCGAACGTGATCGCGCCGTCGCTCATCTACGTTTTTACCGGCATGGTGCAGGCGATCCTTACCGGCGCGACGCTCAGTTTCCTCGGCCTCGGCCCGCAACCGCCGACGGCGGAGTGGGGCGCGATGATCGCCGAGGGACGGCAATTCCTCCTGCAAGCATGGTGGCTGCCGTCCCTGCCCGGCATCGCCATCCTCATTACCGGCGTCTCCCTCAGCCTGATCGGCGACGGTCTTGCCGAGCGGCGGCAATGAGCGCTATGCGCCCGGTAGTCGTAGACGTTTAGCCACGCGTGGTGTCCGACTGCGTGGCGAGGATGAGGCAGGAGAGATCGAGCAGGCCGAGTAGCGCATCTCTCCTCTGTTGCTCATCCTCCTGCCCGCTCTCCCCTCTACTCGCTTACACCTGTGTCACGTCGTCCGCGTCACGTTCTTCTGCCGTCTCCGCCGTGTCGGCGGTTAGTTCGTCCTCAGCGAGGATGCGATACAGTTGCTTGCGCGTCGTCGCCAGCGCCTGCCGTGCCGCTGCGATTTGCGTTGCGGTGCCTGCCTGTGCGACCTGCATCGTGGCCATAGCGACCTGTCTGACGAGATCGCGCAGTGCGCGCAAGCCGTCATCCGCCCCATCATTCACGGCTTCCCACACGGCAGCCACCTCGCTCTGGTGTGCCGCGACGAAGGTTTGTCCCGCCTCGGTGAGGTGGAAGACGCGCCGCCCGTCACTCTCCTCGACGCGGACGAGGCCCTCATCCGCAAGTTGTTGCAGCATCGGATAGATCGAGCCTGCGCTCGGTCGCCAGGTGTCGCCACTGCGCCGGGCGATTTCCTGGATGAGCTGATAGCCGTGGAGCGGCTGCTCCGCGAGCAATCCGAGTGCGGCGGTTCGGACATCGCCACGGCCTACCCTGCGCCCGCGCCCGAAGCCAGGTCCACCAAAACCGCCAAATGGTCCGTGCCCACCACCAAAGGGCCCGCCAAACGGCCCATGCCCGCCGCGCCGACCCCCGGGGCCGAAGCCGGGACCATCCGGCCCACCGCCACGCGGACCGCCACCGGGGCCACCAAACTGCATCGCGAACCGCGCGGCATGCGCCATATGCGCCATGTGTCCGCCGTGTCCGAGTCGTCGCAGTTCACCGTGCCGTCCAAACGGTTGCTCGTCATGCTCATGCTCATGTTCATGTTCATGTGTCGTATACATCGTTGTTCCTTTTCCTTCTATCGAGAACCACTCTCGATATGTTAACGATATATCGAGATAGTCCAAATGTCAAGAGGTTCGTGCGCGTAAATATGGGAGGCGAGCCGTCCGTGGCGCGTATCAGCCTGGCCTCACCGGGGAGCGCGGGCTGCAAGGCGACGCTACCGCCGTCCGGCGCGCTGTGTTATCGTGCCCGCAACGCGGCATCGGGCAGTGCAGTATCGGAAGGGGAA
>JALYUS010000170.1 GCA_030853625.1 Chloroflexota bacterium | reverse complement strand
ATCTTCTGGCCAATCGTCGGGCGCAACTGTTGGTACGTCGCGTCCGTATGGGGAATGACGGTGTTCAGGCCGTCGTTGCCGCCAGCGAGTTGGAGGACGACGAGCGTGCGGTCCTCCGGATTGGCGGGGATGCCCGCGCCCGGCGTCAGGTTCGGCACAGAAAGCGCCGCCGCACCCACCTCATGAGTGAAGCCACGGAAAAGCGGGATGCCGCTTGCGGCGAGGCCGATACCGAGCGCGCTGCCCGCGCCATACTTCAGGAACTGGCGGCGGGAGGGCATAAACGGTTCGCGTTCGTTGTCTGACATTGCGTTTGCTCCTTTAGCGGGCCTGAAAGCCCGGCCCAGCGAGAATCACCTGCGCGACGGCGCGGCGCCCATCGGGGACGTTCCCCAGCGCGGTCAATTTGCCCCGGACATCATCGGCGATCGGGATACCACCGAGCCGGTCCGCCAGTTCCCCGACCCAGGCATCGTCCGCCGTGCCGGAAAGGGCGCTACTCTTCATCACCATGCCAGCCGCGAGGTTGAAGCGGAGAACCTGATTCGAGGGGCTGATCCACGCCAGGCCATTCGGCCAGCCGCCGACATTCGGCGGGTAGAAGAGGCGCATATCCTGCGCTTGCAGCATCTGCATGATCTGATCGCCCGTCACGTCCGCCTCGAGGCCACGGATCGCACCGATTGTCCACGCGGCCGGGTTCTTGATGTGCGCGGTGGTCGCCCGCTCCGGCGTGAAGGCATCGCTATTGAAGAGCGCGCGCAAAACGCTGCGGATCTCTCCACCGCTGGTATTCCATGCGTCGAGCATCGGCGCGAGATCGCCATCCGCCGGGTCATCACCGACGAACCAGCGGAAGAGTTTGCTACTTACATATTTCGCGGTCTGCGGCGCGCCCGCCAGCATGCGGGAGAAATCATCGAGATTGAAGTTGCCGGTCTGGCCGAGGATTGTCTTGCTGCCACTATCGAAGCGCTTTGGCTCGAACGCCACCTGACCATCGTAGGAGAGTGTCCAGCCGGTGCTCGCGCGCGCCGCCTCGCGAACATCCTGCTCGGTGTAGTTGCCGATGCCGAGCGTGAAGAGTTCCATCACCTCGCGCGCCCAGTTCTCATTCGGATGGCCTTTGACATTCGTTGCGCCATCCAGCCAGTGAAGCATTGCCGGGTCTTTGGAAACGGCAATCAGAAGGTCAACGAACTTGCCCGCCCCCTGCGCGCGGAAGAGTTGATTCTGCTGAAGCATAAAGGCGGGGCGGCGCACTTTGTCGTTTGCGGTGGCGAAATGGTTGTGCCAAAAGAGCGTGAGATTCTCCTGCAATGGTGCGCTCGTCGTATGCATCAGGTTCGCCCACCAGGACGCCGCGATTTTGATGCCCTGACCATTCGCCTGGTTGGTCTCCATCGCCAGTTGCGTTTTTGCGTCACCCGTCAGTTGGCCCTTGCGTTGGGCGGGCCAGGGCGGCAAATCCGGCGCGGCTGCCGGTGCGTCGGGGTAGTTGAGGATAGCGTCCACTGCGGCGGCATAGCCATTCGCGGTTGCCGCGTCCACCTGAGCGGAGGTGGCGCCCATCCCGGCTCGCCAGAGCAGCAATTGTACGCGTTCACGATCACCCATCGGTGCCTCCAGTTGATACAAAACCCGTTGTGACATTCCGCATCACCGTACGCCCACGACACTGATAACGTGAGGGCTGCTTCCTTGTGATGCCCGCATGCCTTTTCAATCAGTACACGTTCATAGGTGTCGGAGAGTTTCGTTTTCGCCGCGTCCGCTCCCGAAGCCACCAAACATGAGCCGCCAGGACGCCAAGACGCGGGGATTTTACCGCAGAGCGCGCAGAGGACGCAGAGAACACAGAGAGAATCATAGTGTTTGGTCTTCTCTACGTCCTCTGTTGTCCTCTGCGCTCATCCCCCTTCTTATCGTGTCTGATAGCCCGGCCCCGCGAGGAGGACCTGGGTGATGACGCGTTTGCCGTCCGGGCCGCTGCCGAGAGCGACGAGTTTGCCGCGCAGATCGTCCGGGATCGGGATACCGCCGAGCCGGTCGGCGATCTCGTCAAGAAAGGCGTCGTCCGCCTTACCAGAGAGCAGACCCGCCTTCGCGACGAGGCCACCGGCGAGGTTGAAGCGGCTGACCTGATTGGACGGGCTGATCCACGCCATGCCATTCGGCCAGCCGCCGACATTCGGCGGGCGGAAGATCGTCATGTCCTGGATCGCCATCAGACCGACGAGTTGCTCGCCCGTAATATCCACACTAAGCCCGCGCAGGATACCGACCGACCAGGCGGCCGGATTCTTGACATGCGCGCTCGTCGCCCGCGCCACGGTGAAGGCATCGCTCGTGAAGAGCGCCCGCAGGACGCTGCGAATCTCCCCCCCGCTGGTATTCCACGCGTCGAGCATTGGGGCGAGATCGGCATCGGTCGGGTCATCGCCGACAAACCAGAGAAAGAGTTTCTGCACGATTCGCGCCGCCGTCTGCGGTTTGTTGGCGAGCAGGCGAGAAAAGTCATCCATGGTGAAATTGCCGCTCTGTCCGAGGATCGTCTTCGTGCCGGTATCGAAACGCTGCGGATTAAAGGCGACTTTGCCGTCGTACGAGAGCGTCCAGCCGGTACTGGCGCGCGCCGCCTCGCGGACATCCTGCTCGGTGTAGTTGCCAATGCCGAGCGTGAAGAGTTCCATCACCTCGCGCGCCCAGTTCTCGTTTGGATGCGCCTTGACGTTGGTCGCGTTATCCAGCCAGATCAGCATCGCGGGGTCTTTGGAAACGGCGATCAGAAGATCAACGAACTTGCCCGCCCCCCGCGCGCGGAGCAACTGATTCTGCCCCAGCATGTAGGCGGGGCGATCCACCTTATCGAGCGACGTGGCGAAGTGATTGTGCCAGAAGAGGGCGAGATTCTCCTGTAGCGGTGTCTGGCTCATGCGGAGCCGGTCCGCCCACCACGCGAGAAGCATCCGGTTGCCGCTCGCGCGGGCATCATTGCGGGCCTGCTGCGTGGCAATCAGGGATTTCGTGTAGTTCGCCCGCTCATCCGGGCCGGAGATGACGATGGGCGCGACCGGCCACGCCGGGATCGGCGGTGGCGTTGCCGCTTCGTCCGGGTAGTTCAGAATATCCTCGACCGCCTGCGTGTAGCCCTGCGCGGTGGCAGCATCCACCTGCGCGGGGGTCGCCCCGAATCCTGCCCGCCAGAGCAGCAGTTGTACGCGTTCTCGATCGCTCACGACGATACCTCCGCTTCCTCACCCATACATCGTGGTCCAGAATTCATCTGTGGCAACACCAAAAACACGCGTTCCGCGTGCCTGCTCCTTCATACACGCGCGACGCATGCGGATCGTTTCATTTTCCCTCATCAGCAGGCGCGGCACGCGAGTTGCGGTACAAGCGCCTACGATCTCGGAGCATGCCGGTTCATTCTCCCTCCATCGTACGGCGTAAGAATACGGTAAGGCGTTGGCAAGCAGTGAGTAACGCCTCCGGTCCATTCTTACGGTATGGACAGGTACGATGAGGGAGGGCGTTTGATGCAACCAACGGTTTTCGCTGTGATCCCGGCGCTCAATGAGGAAGCCGTGATCGGCACGGTCGTTCGCAGCCTGCCCCACGATCTCCTCCAGCAGATAATCGTCGTAGATAACGGCAGCACGGACGACACCGCGACCGTCGCCTGGGAGGCGGGGGCAATCGTCGCCACCGAACCGGAGCGCGGGTACGGCGCGGCCTGCGCGGCGGGCGTCGCGCTCGCCCGGCGGCTCGGCGCGACGGTCATCGTGCTCCTGGACGGCGACGCGAGCGACGTGCCGAGCGACTTGTCCGCGATCCTCGCACCTGTTCTTGCGGGCG
Organism: Chloroflexota bacterium; assembly: GCA_030853625.1. Taxonomy (GTDB): domain Bacteria; phylum Chloroflexota; class Chloroflexia; order Thermomicrobiales; family JALYUS01; genus JALYUS01. The sequence continues at coordinate 3,177 of JALYUS010000170.1, read as the reverse complement.
ATGCGGATCTCGTGATGGGGTCGCGGGTGCGCGGCAGCGTCGAACCGGGCGCGCTGACGCCGCAGCAGCGGTTCGGTAACTGGTTGGCGGCGCGTATTCTCCGGCGCTATGGCCTCGCGATCACCGATCTCGGCCCATTTCGCGCCATCCGCGCCGATGCCCTCGCCATGCTCGACATGCACGATCGGACCTACGGCTGGTCCACGGAAATGCTCGTCAAAGCGGCTCGTGCCGGGCTACGGGTGCGGGAAGTGCCGGTTTCGTACCGCAAACGCGGGGGTGGCCGATCAAAAGTCGGCGGCACGATCCGGGGCAGTATCAAGGCGGCTATCGTCATCCTGCAAACCGCGTACCGATATGCGGGGTGGAACCCTGCGGGGGTAGCAATGAGCAATGAGCAACGAGCAATGAGTGCGCAATTGTGAGTGCCATGTGTTGAGAAGCATGAAACCCCTCTCATTGCTCATTGCTCGTTGCTCATTGCTCATTGCTCATTGCTCATTGCTTTATAGGGAGGTTTCCATGACACCACATCGCGCGTTCGTGATCGGCGCGAAGCAGCCGGTGCCGGGGGCGGTGAAGACCCGGCTGGGGCGCGCGATTGGCGATGCGCGGGCGGCGGCCTTGTATCGCGCCTTTCTTGCTGATCTCGCGGCCCGCTTCCGGGGCGCGGCGCGGTCATATGATCTGCTCTGGGCCTTCGCCCCCGCGACGGCGGATTTCCCCGCCCTCGTCGGCGCGGCAGACGGGTACTTCGCCCAGGAGGGAGCGAACTGGACAGAGCGACAGCAAAACATCTTCCGCTGGACGGCGGCGCGTGGTTACGATCAGACGGTGCTGATCGCGTCCGATTCCCCGCAGTTGCCCCTACAGACCGTCTCCGCCGCGTTCACTGCCCTGGATACCGCGATGGCGACCCTCGCTCCGACGAACGACGGCGGCTACAGCCTGATCGGCCAGCGGAGCGGCGTGGACATTCTCGGCGCGATCCCGATGAGCACGGCGACCGTCTACGACGATCTGCGCGCTAATGCGCGGGCGCGCGGCATCTCGCTGCACTCCCTCGCCGCAACCTGGGATGTGGATGAAGTCGCCGATCTGCATCACCTCGCCGCCTATCTTGGCGGGCGGCACGACGCACCCGCCACCGCCGCCGCCTTCCACCACTTGCGTCTCTGGGAAGCGATCGCGCCCCGTCCGTTTGTTCCGCGTGGGAGCGACGAACTGGCGGCGGCTGGCGGTGAGAATTGATGGCAACGGCGCTCGTAACCGGCGGCGCCGGGCTGATCGGCTCGCACATCGTTGATCTGCTGATCGCGGAAGGATGGCAGGTGCGTGTACTCGACAACTTCGAGCCGCAGACACATCGCAATGGCCCCCCGACATGGCTGAACCCGCGCGCCGCGTATCAGACGGGCGATGTCCGCAGTCGTGCCGACCTCCGCGCCGCACTCGATGGCGTGGAGGTTGTCTTCCATGAGGCGGCATACGGCGGTTATATGCCGGAGATCGCCAAGTATATCGAGGTCAATTCCTACGGCACCGCGCTCCTGCTCGAAACGATCCGCGACGAGGGATTGCCGGTTCGTAAGGTCGTGGTCGCCTCCTCGCAAGCGGTCTACGACGAGGGAGCCTATCGGGGCAGCGATGGCGCGCCCTTCTTCCCCGCAACACGGCCGCTCGCGCAATTGCAGTCCGGCGTCTGGGAAGTCGTGGATGCGCGCGGCACCCCCGCGACGCCCATCCCGACGCCGGAACGGACCCCGATCGGCGGCCAGACCGTCTACGCGATCTCGAAGGCGGATCAGGAGCGGCTCGTGATGACGTGGGGGCGGCAGACCGGCACCCCGACCGTCGCCCTCCGCTACTCCTGCACTTATGGCCCGCGCCAGAGCATCTTCAACCCCTACACCGGGGTGATCGCCATCTTCTGCACGCGCCTTCTGAACAACCGCGCGCCGATCATCTACGAGGATGGCCGACAAACGCGCGACTTCTGCTTCGTGGAGGACATCGCCCGCGCCAATCTCCTCGTCGGCACGGATGACCGCGCAAACGGTGGTATCTTCAACGTCGGCAGCGGCGTCGGCACGGCGATTGGCGAGCTCGCCCGGTTGCTCGCGGAGACGCTCGGTGTCCCGATCGCGCCGGAATTCCCCGGCGAGTTCCGCCCCGGCGAAATCCGCCACCTGACGAGCGACATCAGCCGGATCGCCGCACTCGGCTGGCAGCCGCAGACGCCGCTCGCGGACGGCATCGCCCGCTATCTCGACTGGATTCGCACCCAGGGCGATGTCGCGGACTACTTCGCCGCCGCCGCCGCCCACCTGCGCGAGCAGCGCATTGTCCACGCCGCGCGGAGCGGAATATAGGACTGAGGACTGAGGATACGTCGTGAACGAGGCAGCGGATGTCGGCAACCCGCGAATGCTCGGAGTAATCGCCGCGCTCTGGATGACGGCGGCGATGTTCGGTCAGCATCTCGTGTTCGGCATCGCCTCCGTGCCGGGGCTAATCACGGAGCGGATCATTCCGCTCGTGCCGGGGGCGGCGTCTGGCGACATCATCGGCGTGCTTGAGCAGTTCGCCAAACTCCTCCCCGAGCTCGCGGCGATTGGCGCGCAACTACTCGTTGGCGGTGCGCTGGCGATCTGGTACGCGCGCTCGTGGGGAATGGAGACCGCGCCCATGTGGAAGCGATGGGCGTTCGGGCCGCTCATCGCCCTCGGTCTCTGGATCGTCACCCTCGCCGTTCTCTGGCCCGTTCTCGGAGAGAATTATGACGGATACTCGCTCGTCACTGGCCGCGTGCTGACGATCGCGGCGATTTTCTTCGACTACATGCTCTTTGGCATCCTCCTGCCGATGCTCTTCATGCTTGCCCGACGGCAGAAAGCGGCTACTGCGATAGCAGTCGACGACGGGGCGCACGCGGTCACACGGCGACAGGCAATCACATTCGTCGGCGCGGGCGCGGTCATTGCCTTCGGCGTCTCCTCGCTCGGCCTCGGACGCATCTCAACCCTGGGTTATGACGGCAAGCGCCCGAAGCGTCCCGTCCAGCCAATCACGGACAATGCCGCATTCTACAGCGTGACGAAGAATCTCGCGGACCCGCAGATCAGCGACACTACCGTCTGGCAATTGGCGATTGACGGCGATGTCGCGCACCCGATG
>JALYUS010000014.1 GCA_030853625.1 Chloroflexota bacterium | reverse complement strand
TCTGCTATCGTGCCGCTGTGGTCGTCGTCCGGCGGAGAGAAAGCGATTAAGAGCGATGTGGTTACTGGCAGCGGCCGTCGCGGGGCTGGTGGAAGCGGTGGACACGACGCTCCCGATGCGGGTGTTGCTGGCCGACTATGGGTTCGTGGTCTCCCCGCGCGCGGATGAACGGGTGATGCTCCGGTCATTGCCGTGGGTCTTCCCGCAGGCCGGTTCCGCGCCCGGTGACGCCGCGCTGCTGCCCACGCCGTCCGGTCACGTCCTGCTTTACGATCCGGACGGCGGCTTCCGCTCTGTCTCACTCCCCGATGTGACCCTGGACGATTTGCTCCACTTCGCCAGGGAGCATGGAGCATAGGGAACCTAACCCCCAGCCCCTTCCCGCGAGGAAGGGGTGACTCAGCCGAAGCGCCGTGGCGTTCCCCATTACGCCTCGATGTTCCGGAGATTCCCCTCCCCTTCCTCGCGGGAAGGGGAGGGGGGTTAGGTTCTCACGCATCGCCCCAGAGGAAGTTGACGATCGTGAGCAGCAGACCCGCCCAGTCGGCGACGATATTCTTTCCCTTGAACGTCATTTTCAGCCCCTCGGTGCCCATTCGATCCTGCACGAGGTCGTTGACGTGCGCGATGATCCGCCGCAATCGATCGGAATCCGGCGTGCCGTCACGCTCGTAGTCGCGGAGTAGCGGGAGGACAGTGCGCAGGATGAGCCGCGCGATAGACTGGCTATAGGGGGTGTATGCGACGTACTGCCCGGTCGCGGCGGAATTCAGAAGGTCAACGAGGGCGGTATTGCCCGCAGCCGGTGGCGCGACGATGCGGATAAACGCGGTCATATCGCGCTGGAGGGTCTCCTCAGCGGTCGCCTCGGCTTCCGGCACGGTGCGTCCCTGCGCGTAGACGTGGAGGTGAAACCAGTCATTCTCCGTTTCCGCCGGGTACGGAGTGTGCGATCGCGTCGCGGCGGGCGCGGGTGTGGGGCGGCTCGACGGGCGCGGAATACTCGTGCCAAATCGCCGTCGGTCATAGGTCTGGCGCCGGGTCGCGTTGCTCAATACAGCGTACGCGGCGTTGACGCGCTTCATGCGCTCTTCCGCCCAGGCGCGCCGCTCCGGGTTACGATCCGGGTGATACAAGAGCGCTAACCGCCGGTACGACGTTTGAATCACATCCCCGTCGGCATGCGGCTGCACCTGCAAAATGGCATACAGATCGTCCAGAGATTACCTACCCCCCAGCCCCCTCCCGCGAGGAGGGGGTGACTCATTTCGAACATTCGGATATTCCCTGTATGCCTCGATCTCTGTGAGATTCGCTCCCCCTTCCTCGCGGGAAGGGGGTTGGGGGGTTAGGTCAGTCGTTCAGCCACGCGCGCAACAGCGTCCCATCGTGCGGCAGCGCGATCTCCGGCGACTCAATTTCGGGGTGCCATTTCTTTTCCCACTCGACCGCGACCCATTTGTCATAGCCAACCGAGCGGAGATACGTCACCGTTTCCGCGACCGGCACCTCGCCCTCGCCGAGCAGGACGAGTTTCCAGCCGGTGCGCTCGCCATCATCTTTCCGCGCGTCCTTGACGTGGACATGCAGCAGGCGCGAGACGACGCGCTCGTACGTCTCGGTGACGCTTTCGCCCATCCGGTAGGGATGATGCGTGTCCCACAGCACACCGACATGCCGGTTTTGCACCTGATCGAGCACGCGCATCACGTCGGGAGATGCCGAGAAAGAATCGTGCGTTTCAAGCGCGACACTGACGCCGAGTTGCTCGGCCCGCTGGCCGATCCTACTCAGGAGGTCGGCCATCGGCGCGACGATTTCCGCCGGGCTTTGCCCGCCCTCCGGCTCGCCACCGAAGACGCGGATGAGCGGCGCACCCCACGCGGCGGCGAGTTCAAGATACGCCGCCGCGTCCCGCTCGACTTCGAGGCGCGCATCGGCATCGGTCGCGCTCGTGGCAATGCGGAGTGAGGTATCGAGGCAGCAAATCGGCACACCCGCCGCCTTGCACGCAGTCGTCACCCGCTCGCGGTCATGCGGCGGCAGGTTCGGTGGGATGATCTCGCCATCGAGGAGGCGCATCTCGATGCCATCGAAGCCGTACCGCTTCGTCGCCTCAATCATCTCGCGCAGCGACCATTCGGGGCAGGCGAGGGTGCTGTACGCTAACTTGATGCTCATTTTGCTCCTGTTCGTGCTGTCGCGGCACGCCGGGTGGGTGACGCCTTCTTCGGTGCGGGCGCGGCAACTACAGCGGTCTTCTTCACGCCCGGTCGCCATTTCGGGTTCATCGGCATCGTCACTGCGCGCCCGCTCTCGGCGGAGCGGTAGATCGCGAGGATCAGTTCAAGCGCATGACGGGCGCTCGGCCCCGGCAGCACGACGGCGCGCTCCTCCCGAATGGCGTCAATCATGTCGCGCACTTCATACGCATGCCCGCCCCACGCGATTGCCGCCGGGTCTGCCGCGCCGTGTCCGGCGCTCTTGCCATTCTGGGACGCCTCGGCCCGCTTCGCCTCTTTGCTCCGGCCGTACGCGCCGACCTCGCCGACCTCGGCTTTCAGGTTCCACGCCGTGATCTCGCCATCTTCAAGGATCACCGATCCCTCGGTGCCGACAATTTCCAACCGGCAGGTATAGCCGGGGAAGGCATCAGTTGTGCCGACCAGCGAGCCAATTGCGCCATTTTCAAACTGAATCACGGCGACAGCGACATCCTCAACCTCGATGCGCTCGTGGGCGAGTGTGCCCATTTTCGCGGTGACGCTCGTTACCGGCCCCATCGCCCACCGGAGCAGGTCCACGTAATGCACGCCTTGATTCATCAGGCAGCCGCCACCGTCGAGTTCCCAGGTGCCGCGCCAGCCGCCGCTATCGTAATACGCCTGCGCACGATACCAGAAGATTGACGCGTTCCCCATCACGAGCGTGCCGAGCGCACCGTCATCAATCGCCTGTTTCAGCCGCTGCATGCCCGCGCCGAAGCGGTGCTGCGAGATCACCTGCAACCGCACGCCCGCCGTGTCGCATGCGGCGATCAGCCGGTCGGCGGCATCGAGCGTGATGTCAATCGGCTTCTCGCAGATGACATGTTTGCCCGCCTGCGCCGCCTTGATGCCGATCTCCGCATGCAACCCACTCGGCACGCAAACGGCAACGACCTGAATATCATCGCGCGCGAGCATCGCATCGAGGTCGGTCATCGCCTCCGCGCCGAACGCATCCGCCAGTTTCTCCGCCGCCGCTGGCACGATGTCGCAGACGGCGACGAGCCGCGCGTCCGGTTGGGCCGTAATCGCCCGCGCGTGGAGCGGCCCGATCACGCCGCCCCCGACGATCCCGAAGCCGATCTTCGCGCGTTCCGGCATCGCGGGGATGGCCTGCTTCGCGGCCTTTTTCGCCTTTTTGCCCTTGTCAGACGTTTTCGCTTTGCCCTTTTTCGCCACCGCTTCCCCCTCATCCGCAAACCTATCGGTCAATTCATGCATTTGATCGGTGGTGGCAGGCTTTAGCCTGCCCAACCACATTACTGTGGCAGGCTAGAGCCGCGCCACCACCCGTCTTTTCATGCCGCTTCCCACTGGCGGCGGACGAAGGCGAGCGCGCGGTGATGCTCGCTCTCGCGGTCTATCGCCTCAGTGCCTACCAGTTCATCATGGATGGTCGTCCGCCAGCGGGCCTCGATGCTGATCGTCCCCGCATAGCCCATCCGGTGCAGCGTCTGGAAGAAGCCCGCGTAATCGGTCGGTGCGCCTGCTCCCGGCGCGCGGCGGTCGGCATCCGCGACGTGGACATGACCGAGCCGATCGCCCGCCGCGACCATCCCATCGTATGTCTCACCTTCAACGGAAAGATGATAGAGGTCGGCGAGTACGCCGATTCCTGCCAGCCCGCGCGACTGAGTGAATTCATCTGATTCCGCGACCGCATTGAAGACGTTCGATTCGCCCCGATTGAGCGGCTCGATGACGACGCGGACGCCGTGCCGCGCGCTCACTTCCTGGACGTGATCGAGAAACGCCGCCAGTTGGTCGAGCGCCCGCACCCGGTCGAACCCTTCCGGGATCGAACGCGCGCCGCCACTGCCGAAGACGCAGATGCGCGCCCCGATCTCGCCCATCCGCTGGAGCGCCGTCGCGGCGTACTGCCAGAGCGGTTCACGCTCGACGGTTGGCCCGGTGATCTTCAGCGTCGCGGGGATGAAAACGTTGCACGCCTCGACGGGAAGCCCCATCGCCAGGATTTCGTGGGTGATCCGCTGATAAGCCGCCTCATCCGCCGCGCTCATCAGCGTGCCGACGGGCAATTCGATGTAATCGAAGCCGGCATCGCGCAGCAGCGGCGCATCCGCGATACCACCGCAGCAGCCGAAACGCATCGGTGTCGCCGCTATCACGCCGTGCTCCCTTCGACCTCTTTCAGCAACCCCTTCAGGGCTTCGACGGCGGTATGAAAGAGTGCAGGGCCGGAGAAGCCGCCGAACGGCCCCGCCACTTTCAGGTGCGGTTCCAGCGTCAGGTAGCCACGATAGCCGCGCTTCACCAATGCGTGCAGCAGTTCCTTCACCTGCCCATCGCCCTCACCCGCCGGGACGACATGCCCATCCGCCAGCACGGCATCCTTGATATGGATATGGGTCGAGACATCAGCAAGGAGCGGCCACGCCTCGTCCATTGGGCGGACGCCGCACTGGATGAAGTTCGCGGGGTCGAAGGCCGCGCGCAGATGCGACGAACGAATCGTCGTATGTATGTCGGCGCAGCGGGTGGCGATGTCGCCGTAAATCTCCTTCTCATTCTCGTGCCAGAGCGTGACGCCCGCCTCTTCGGCGAGGTCTGTCAGCATCAGCATCCGATCCATCACCGCCGTGCGGTACCGCGCGGCATCCTCGCCCGCCGGGATAAAGAAGGAGAAGACACGGATGCGCGGCGTGTCCAGCATCGCCGCAACTGCCAGCGCGCGGCGGTATCGTTCGAGATGCGCGCCGAAGTCGTCGGTAATCTTCACCTTGCCGATGGGCGAGGCGATGGCGGAGACGTGCATCCCGCGTTCATCGAGCAGCCCCTTCGCCTTCCGCACCTCGTCATCGGACACGTCGAGGATGTTCTTCCCCCATGCGCCCCTGAATTCCAGTGCCGGAATCCCCTCCTGTTGCATCACATCCAATTGCTCGGCAAGGTCCGCCGCGATCTCATCCCCGAACGCACTGAGCGTGAACTGATGGCCCGTCGTCATGCGCCCCTGCCTTTCTCGAAGAGTACGAACCGCCAAGATGCCAAACGGGATTTTAACGCAGAGCGCGCAGAGAATGCAGAGTACACAGAGACGAAGCAAAAAGGGAGCGAACCACGATAATCAAAATTTTTCTCGTTTTTCTCCTCCGCGCCCTCGGCGCGCGCTGCGTTCTCTGCGTTAAAGTCCCGTTTGGTTTCCTTGACGGTTCAATCCCTCTGTTATCATTGCCGCAGCCGTAACGAGGCGATCGAAGACATCCGATGGCCCAATCGTACCGCCCATTACCGCGCCGCCATGGACATCGCCGTGGAAGTCGTTGCCAACCGTGGTAATCAGATCGTGACGGGCCGCGATCTTTGCCAGCGCATCACGCTTGTCAGGCGTGTATGCGCCGTAGTAGGCCTCAATACCGAGGAGACCCGCCGGGATCATCTCATCTAATGTCGCTTCCAGATTGGCGACGCTGAGCGGGTGGGCAAGGACCGGGACGCCGCCCGCCGCGCGGACGAGTTGCACCGCGTCTGCCGGCAATAACTGCTGCCGCTCGACGTGCGCGGGGCGGCCGCGACCGAGGTAACGATCGAAAGCGTCGTCAATCGTCGCCGCCGCGCCGATTTCCATTAACGCTCGGCCCACATGCGGCCGCCCGACCGCGCCGTCTCCGGCGATCTCTTTGACACGTTCCCACCGCACCGGGATGCCGAGGGCGTTCAGTTTCTCGACGATTGCCTGCCCGCGCGCGTCACGTCCGCCGCGAAAGCGCGCGAGCCGTCGCTGGAAGGCCTCATCCCCCACCGCAACGAAGTAGCCGAGCAGATGGACTTCACCGCGATCAACGGAGCAGGTCAGTTCGACACCGGGAATCAGCGCCATGCCGAAACCCGTCGCCGCGCCCGCCGCCGCCGCGATACCCGCCGTCGTGTCGTGATCGGTGAGGGCGAGGACGCGTACTCCCCGCGCTGCCGCCATCGCGACGACGCGCGCGGGGGGATACGTCCCGTCAGAGGCCGTGGAGTGACAATGCAACTCGATCGGGAACGAAGAGAGCGACAATTGCTCAACCTCGGTCATGTCCGACTCCGATTCGACTTCGATTTCGATTTCGACTATCGTGGTTCGACGATCAATCGCAGCGCGGTGCGGTCCTCGTCGTCAATGACGACATCAATGAAGGAGGGCAGGCAGACGGCGTTGATGCCCGTCTCCGCGAGATACTCGCGGGCAATCGCGACGGCCTTGACCGCCTGGTTGGTCGCGCCTGCGCCGATTGACTGGACTTCCGCCCGGCCCGACTCGCGGACAACTCCGGCGATCGCGCCCGCGACCGCACTCGGGCGGGAGCGAGACGAGACCTTCAAAATGTCGCTGCGCTTCCCGACCGCCGCGACATGAGGGGTGGCCGCTTCCTCCTCTTCGGGGACCGACTCGTAGGCAGGGGGTGCGGTTTGCATGACAGATTCCTCCTGATTGGCTGGCGCAACGGGCAGGGAAGCCGTTTCCAGCCCATTGCGCAACCCGCGCAGTATCCGATCCATTCTCCTCGATCCTCCCATGAGACCCGAATCGCCAGCACACGCTTCGTATGGCGCATAATCCCGGCCACGAACACGCTAGAGATCCGCATCCCAGATGTCCTGCCGCCAGATACCCCGCCCGCGCCGGGTCCGGCGGTCCACCTCGATAATAACGGCATTGAAGGTGATCGGGCCATCCGCTACCTCCAACCGAACCGGCATACCGGTCAGGAAGCGATGGAGGACTTGCTCCACCTCGCTCCCGATGACCGAGTGCTGTGGCCCGACCATGCCGAGATCAGTGACAAAGGCGGTACCGCGCGGCAGAATGCGCGCGTCTGCCGTCGGGATATGTGTATGCGTCCCGAAGACGGCCGCCACGCGCCCATCCAGATGCCATCCCATCGCGACCTTTTCGCTCGTCGCCTCGGCATGGAAATCAACGAGGACGATCGCATCGTCCGGCGTCATACGCAGCACATCGTCCGCCGCCCGGAAGGGGTCGTCGAGGCTGTCGGACAGAAAGACGCGACCCATCAGACTGACGACGCGCACCTGCATGCCACGCACGTCAACATCAACAAATCCTCGTCCGGGTACGCCCGGTGGATAGTTTCGTGGCCGCACAATCGGGAGGTGTTCATCCTTCAGCACGGTGATCATCTCCCGCTGCGACCAGGTATGATTGCCGAGCGTGAGCACGTCAATCCCGGCGCGGAAGAGTTCTTCCGCCGTCGCGCGGGTCAGGCCGCGCCCGCCTGCCGCGTTCTCACCATTGGCGATCACGCAATCAATGGCGCGCTCTTTTCGAATCGCCGGGATGAATCGCGCCGCCCCCTGCCGCCCCGGTTGCCCAAAGATGTCGCCGACGATCAGGAAGCGCACAACCGGTGGCCCCTCCCCCGGTGGGGAAGGGGCGGGCCGAGAAGCCGACGGGATGAAACCGAGGCCGTCATCAGCGGGCATAATCCACGACTCGCATCTCCCGAATGACCGTTACCTTAATCTGGCCCGGATACTCCATCGTCTCCTCGATCTTCTTGACGACATCGCGCGCGAGGCGCGTCGCCGTCAGATCGTCCACGACATCCGGTTTGACCGCGATCCGCACCTCACGACCGGCCTGGATGGCGAAGGAACGCTCCACGCCGGGGAAGGAGTTCGCGATGCTCTCCAACGCTTCGAGCCGTTTGATATAGAGGTCCACCATCTCACGCCGCGCACCGGGCCGCCCGCCGGAGATCGCATCCGCTGTCGCGACGATGAACGCCTCGACCGTCTCCGGCTGCACCTCGCCGTGATGCGCCGCGATGGCGTGGACGATGCGCGACGAGCGACCGAGCCGCTGGGCGATCTCCGCCCCGATCAGCGCGTGCGGCCCCTCGACTTCGTGGTCCACCGCCTTGCCGATGTCGTGCAGGAACCCGGCTGTCTTGGCGACGTTGATGTCCGCACCGATCTCCGCCGCGATGCCCGCCGCGATGATCGAGGCTTCCAGCGAGTGCTGGAGGACATTCTGGCCGTAACTGGTGCGGAATTTCAAGCGCCCCATCAACCGAATCAGTTCGGGGTGAAGCCCCGCGACGCCCGCCTCGTAGGCGACGCGCTCGCCCTCCTCCTTAATGACCTGATCCATGTCCGCCGTGACGCGCTCCGTCACTTCCTCGATCCGCGTCGGATGGATCCGGCCATCTTGCAACAGTTTCGCGAGCACGCGGCGTGCCGTCTCGCGGCGTACCGGATCGAACGACGAGACCATGATCGTTTCCGGCGTGTCGTCAATAATCAGATCCACGCCGAGCGCCTGTTCGAGCGCGCGAATATTGCGACCCTCACGCCCGATGATGCGCCCCTTCATGTCGTCCGACGGGAGTGGCACGGCGGTGACGAGACCTTCCGCGACGTAGTCGGGCGCGCATCGCTGAATTGCGATGGCCAGGATTTCGCGAGCGCGGCGGTCGGCGTCTTCCTTGACCTCCGCTTCGATCTCACGCGTGCGGCGGTTGGCGGCGTCGCGCACTTCCTCCTCAATGGAGGCGAGGAGGATGCCCCGCGCCTCATCCCGCGTCAGGTTCGAGACCCGTTCGAGTTCAGTGATCTGCCGACCACGCAGCGTCTCCGCTTCCACGCGGATCGCGGCCACCTCTTCCTCGCGCAGATCGAGGTCCTGATCGCGCTTCTCGATCTGCGCGGACTTGCGGTCGAGGGTCTCTTCTTTCTGCTGGATGCGGCGCTCCTGCCGCTGAATGTTCGCGCGTTGCTCCTTTTGCTCTCGCTCGATCTCCTCGCGAAGACGGAGCGCATCATCTTTGGCGGAGAGCGTCAGTTCCCGCTCTTGCGTCTTCGCTGCTTCGATAATCCGTTCGGCGTCGGCCTGGGCTTGCTGTCGTTCGTCGCGCGCTCTCGTATCTTTGATGCGCGAGGAAATCGCCCATGCCGCCGCGAACCCGATGGCAAGCCCGACAATCAGGCCCACCACAAGTACGACGATACCCATGTGAAATCATCCCTTCGTGTCCCCGCTTTGTGTTGGTTCGTGTAAGCGCACCCGGGGCACCTGCCTGGTGAAATAATCGTTGGGTCGGTTGCGGGCCGAAGGGGCGTGCAACGCGCGGAAAGAATATGCACCAAAATCCCAGCCATGCCAGGCTCAACAGCATCTCAATCCGCATCGCGGTCACCCCTTCCCCCTCGGTGAAACCGTTCCACAGCCATCATACGTTTCGCGGCTTTCGAGTGTCAAGGCGAAACCCGGGTTCACGCGCTCTTTCACTCATTGCAATGCGCCATTTCCGGACCGAATTTGTGGCCAGGAGAGAAACCGGATTGATGCACAGCGCGCTCTACGTCAATCCGGTTTCAAGCCCGCAAGCCCGATCCGCGTGGCCGCGTGACACTTCTGGTGTTATCATCGGGAGAAATGGGAGGAATAGGAGACGGATGGCGAAGCGCGAGATACTGCAAATCAATACCCCGGACGGTGATGCAATCCTGCGGACGCGGGCGCGGAAGATCAGCCGGATGGATGAGGAAACGCTGCAACTGGCCCGTGACATGGTCGAGACGGTCATCGGTGTTGGCGTCGGACTGGCCGCGCCACAGATCGGCGTGCCACTCCGGCTGATCGTTGTGGACATCCCGCCCGACTCGATTGAGGAGGACGATCCCGGCTTCCAGATGGCGCTCTACAACCCGCAAATCGTGCGGCGGCGCGGCGGCAAGGAGACCGACGAAGAAGGTTGCCTGTCGCTCCGCAATATGTATGGGCAGGTGGAGCGCGATCTCTCGGTCGTCGTCCGCGCCTACGACATGCAGGATCGCCAAATCCAGATCACCGCCGATGGGTTTCTCGCCCGCGTCCTCCAGCACGAGATTGATCACCTCGACGGGATTATGTTCACCGATCATATGGAGAATCCGGAAGCCCAACTGCGGTACGTGCCGCCACGCGATCCGAATGCCCCGGATAATGGCGATGAGAACGAAGAGACCGCAGAGCATGCGACGGAGCGCACGGCAGTCGCGGAATAGGAGCATCGCTCCATGCAACCGGACGAAGCGACCACACGCCGGACAGCCCTGATCGCGCATCTCGAACGTGACGGCGTGCTGCACGATGCGGCGGTTCGCGACGCGATGCTCGCCGTGCCGCGTCACACATTCCTGCCCGATGTATCGCTCGAACGCGCCTACGCGAATGATGCCGTCGCGACGAAGTTCGCGAGTGATGTCTCGATTTCCAGCGCCTCGCAGCCCGCGATGGTCGCCGAAATGCTCGAACAACTGGCGCTCGCACCGGATATGAATGTACTGGAGATCGGCGCGGGCACCGGGTATAACGCCGCCCTGCTCCGCGCGCTCGTCGGCCCCAGCGGGCATGTCACGACCGTAGACATTGACGCGGACATCACCGATGCCGCCCGCACGCACCTCACCTCGGTGGGTCTCACGAATGTGGAAATTATCACTGGCGATGGAGCGGCGGGCTACGCGCCGAATGCCCCCTACGATCGGATCATCCTCACTGTAAACGCCGGAGATATTGCACCGGCATGGTTCGCGCAATTGAAGCCCGGCGGCGTGCTCGTCCTGCCGCTCAGTATTGGCCCGGCGCAGTTCTCCATCGCCTTCGCGAAAGCGGACGGCGTGCTCCACAGCCGCTCGCTTCAGCCCTGTTCATTCATGCCCTTGCGCGGCAGCATGGGCGACGACGCGAGTGGAGCGCAGAGAATCACCGCCGCCCCCGGCCTCCGCCTGATGATGACGAATGGCGCCGCACACGACGCCAATCAGATCGCTGCACTCCTCGAAAAACCGCCCGTCTCGCGCATCATCGCGGGCGTGCAACACGGATGGTTCTCCGCGCTTGCCTTTGCGCTCGCGGATACGCGACAACCGCGTGTGTTCGCCTTCGTCTCCTCAGACGAGGCGCGCTACGGCTTCGTCGGCCACGGTTATGGCATTTTCGATCTGGCGGCAGGCGGCGGAACAGTCATCCGCCTCGCCGACACGATGGACGGCACGGCAGATATGGCAACGCTCATCTACGGCGATGCGCAAACCGGGGCATGGCTCGATCGCGTATTCGCTGATTGGGAAAGAGGTGGTGCGCCGTCTGC
>JALYUS010000093.1 GCA_030853625.1 Chloroflexota bacterium | reverse complement strand
CCCTCCACCTGCTGGATCTGATCGCGGGCCGCCTCGACAAGCCGCCCGTACTGCACGCCGGAGGGACAGACCGCCTCGCAGGCGCGGCAGTTGAGGCACTGGCTCATCTGGCCCATGAAGACATCGTCCTCGATGTCCAGATTTCCCTCGCTCACCATCTTAATCAGATAGATGCGCCCGCGGGGCGATGACGCCTCGTGCCCCGTCTCGACATACGTCGGGCAGGAGGAAAGGCAGAGGCCGCAGTGGACGCAGGCGTTGATAATTGCCGGGTCCGGCGCGTCATGATCCGTGAAACCACGGAGCAGATGCTCCAGCGGTTGATGTGACTCTTCAACAGGCGCGAGCGTCGCCATCTGTGCCATTCCTTCCTCATCAATCGGTGTGCCCAGTCATCCTTCGGGCAGACTCATTCGCCCCTCGTATTGTACCGCGTTTCACGATCCGTGGCCGGGAGGAAAATGCCACCATGCATCCAACCGACGCGCGTTGTGTGATACGCTAGCGCCTGACTTGCTCTGTGCCAGCGGGGGAGGAATCGGGAAATGTTTATGCATGCGGGGAAGCCGATGCGCGGTCAACCGCAGCCCACGCGCGCGGGCGTCCTCGGCTTGCCGCAGTTGCGGGTCTCGCGCCATCCGGTCGTCGCGCACAAACTGACGATCTTGCGGGATATGACGACGGACAGCGCCACGTTTCGGCACGCGATGACTGACCTGACCGTCTGCCTCGCCTACGAAGCGCTCGCGGAGATGCGGCCAACGCCGACGCGCGTCCAGACACCGCTGGAAGAAACCGACGGCACGATGCTCAGCGAGCGTTTCGCCATTGTCCCCGTTCTCCGGGCCGGCCTCGGCATGGTGGACGGTTTTCTGACGCTCTTCCCCTCGCTCCAGGTCTGGCACATCGGCCTCTACCGCGATGAGGCGTCACTCCAGCCCATCACGTACTACAATCGGCTGCCCGCTCTCGCGACGGTGGATACCTGCTTCGTCCTCGATCCGATGCTGGCGACGGGTGGGAGCGCCGTTGCAACGATTGCCATTCTCAAAGAGTGGGGCGCGCGCACCATTTCCTATGTCGGCATTATCGCCGCTCCCTACGGCGTCCAGCGCCTCGTGAACGCGCACCCCGATGTCTCGATCCACGTCGCCGCGCTCGACCGCGCCCTCAACGAGGACGGCTACATCGTGCCCGGCCTCGGCGATGCCGGCGACCGGCTCTATCGGACGAGCGGCGACCTGCCGCCGTCCGCCGAACACGAGGCGTGAGCGCATCGCGCCGTGTCTCAGAAGAAAGGGCAACACATGACCAGTTTTCTCGAACGCAAACAGGCCCAGCGACCTGGCATGTGGGAATCGCCATTCAGCGCGAACATCATCGCGCAGACGCGGCTGATCGGCTCGCCCCTCCCGTCGCCGGATGGCCGGTTCGTCGCCTACGTGCAGGATTACAATCAGCGCGCCGATCTCTGGGTCATCCCAAGCAGCGGCGGTATGCCGTGGCTCGTCACCGCCGATACCCCTTGCACGCCCGCCTTTACCGGCGGTGTCGGCGCGGGTTTTGTCTGGACACCCGACAGCGCCGCACTCATCTACACATCGCCGGATGACGGCAAACTTCGCCGCGTCTCCCGCGATGGTGGCCGCGCGCAAAAAATCAGTGATGGCGAAGGCGGCAATGCCTCCCCATGCATCGCGCCGAACGGCTCGTTCGTTGCCTACCTCGTGGATCGCGGCGATGTGGACGAGCAGATATTCGTCGCCATCCGCGACCTGAACACGAAGACGCCAATGACGCGACGCTTGACGCCCGAAGGCGTCTTCGCCGCTGGCCCGCAAATCTCGCCGGACGGCACGCGCGTTGCCTGCACGATCACCGACACCTTCGGACGATGGAGCCACGACGCGCAGATTGCCGTCGTCGAGATCGCGACCGGGCAGATGACGGTCCTGACACCAACCGATGATGTCGTGAATAATGCGCCCCGCTGGTCCCCCGACGGCACAAGCATCGCTTTTGTCTCCGACCGCTCCGGGTTCGCGAATATCTGGATCGTCCCGGCAAATGGCGGCGAGCCTCGCCCGCTCGCGCCCGAACCATTCGAGCAGGCCGAATCACGCTGGTCGCCCGACGGACGGCGAATCGCCTATACCCGCAACGAAAACGCCGATATTCAGATCATGGTCACGACGGTCGAGGGCGGAGCGACGGAGCAAGCCTCCACACGACGCGGCGTACACAACAGCCTGTCATGGTCGCCGGATGGCGAGCGACTGTACGCGGCGCACCAAAGCCCGGAGCGCGCGCCGAATATCGTCGTCTACGCAGTTGGTGGCAATGAAGCCGTCTCTCTCGCCGAGGGCGCACCGGGCGGACTGATGGACCCGGCAGCATTCGTCTACCCGGAGCATCTCTCGTGGCAGTCATCAGATGGCACGGAAGTCTATGGCCTGCTCCTTGAACCGAAAGAGATCGTCGCGAACAAACACCCGGCCCTGATCCACATCCACGGCGGCCCGACCGCACAAACGACGATGCAGTGGGATCCGATCTCGCAATACTGGGTGTCGCGCGGCTGGGCCGTCCTGAAGCCCAACTTTCGCGGCAGCACCGGCTACGGGCGCAAATACACCGATCTGCTGCACGGCACCTGGACCGACCTCGATTTGCAAGACAACGTGACGAGCATCAATGTCCTGCGCGAACGGCAATTACTGGACGAGCGGCGCGTCGTCGCGTGGGGCGGCAGTGGCGGCGGCCTTGCCACCTTCGCCTGTATGGCGATGGCGCCGGGCACATTCGCGGCGGGGGTGGCGCTCTTCGGTGTAAGTGACTATGTGAACTTTCGCAATCAGACGGACCGCGTCGCCAAGTATCTTTTCGACGCCGAACTCGGCCCGATCGAGGAGAACTACGACCTCTGGCTGGAACGCTCGCCCGTCACGCACGCCGCCCGCACCGAGGGACCCCTGCTCGTCTTGCAGGGCGATGCCGACCGGCGCGTCCCGCCCGCGCAATCCGAAGCGATGGTCGAGGCATTGAAAAAAGCGGGTAAAACAGTGGATTATCACGTCTATCCCGGCGAAGGACACGGCTGGCGACAAGTCGCGACGATCCGCGACTATATCACGCGTATGGAGACCTTCCTGACGCGTCATGTCCTCGACCGATAAAGGAGTACGACCGATGGTGGACGGGACGACTGACAGTACCCTGTTGATCCGTGGCGGCACGCTCGTCACCGAATCGGCGCTTGTCCGCGCCGACCTGCGCGTGCGTGGCGAGCGGATCGTCGGCATCGAGGCGGGTACCGGCGCGCAGGCGGCGGATCGCGTTATTGATGCGACGGGGTTGCTCGTCCTCCCCGGTGGTGTGGATGCCCACGTCCACGCGCGCGACCCGGATGAGCCACTGATCGAAGGGTTTCATACGGCGACGATGGCCGCCGCCGCTGGTGGCATCACGACGATCATCGAGATGCCGCAGGCCGCGCCACTCGCGGCAGACGGTGAATCCTTCCGTATCCGTCGGGCGGCGGCGGAACGAAATGCAGTAATTGATGTCGCGATGTATGGCGCGGTCGTCGGCGGCAAGACGACATCGAAAGACCTCGCCGCGATGCGTGCGGCGGGGGCGATTGCCTTCAAAGCGTTCATGGTCGGTGGATCGGCAGGAATGACGCCCGTCAGCGACTCGGACATCATGCGAACACTCGAAGCGCTCCGGGATACCGGCATGATCTTCACCGTGCATGCGGAGAACGCTGACCTCGTCGCCAACGGTATCCGGCGCATGCAGGACGCCGGACAGATTGATCCGCTCGCGCATGCGCGGTCGCGGCCCGCGCCGTACGAGGCCGAGGCGGTGCAGCGCGCCATCTTCCTCGCCGAAGTGACGGGCGGGCGGTTGCACATCGCGCATGTCTCCAGTCAACTTGCACTCGAATTCATCCAGGCGGCGAAGGCGCGCGGCGTCCATGTCACCGCCGAAACATGCCCGCAATACCTCGTCATGGATGTTTCCGACCTCGCCCGCAAGGGTGGCTTCGCACGCTGCGCTCCACCGCTGCGCACTCGTGGCGATGTCGAGGCAATGTGGCGCGGCCTGGCCGATGGCTCGCTCGACTTCATCTGTTCGGACCACTGCGGCTACACAATCGCATCGAAGGAGGCGGGTTGGGCCAATATCTTCGACGCGCCGCAGGGCCTTTCGGTCATCCAGCATATGCTTCCGGTCGTCTACGACGCCGCGATCAATGTCCGTGGCTGGTCATGGCCGGAGATCGTCCGGCGGACGGCGACGGCGCCCGCCCGGTTGTTCGGCCTCGCGCCACGGAAAGGCGCGCTCGCCATCGGCGCGGACGCGGACATCGTGCTCTATGACCCGAACACGGCAGCAACAGTGACGCGAGACGGCTTACTGACGCGCCAAAAATGGTCGGCTTTCGAGGGTAAGACGTATCGCGGTCGCGTTGTCCGCACGCTCATTCGTGGCCGGGATGTGTACGGAGACGGCGAGATCGTCGTGAACGCGGGCAACGGGCGATTCCTGACACCTGCATACGCACGCGACGCGGCGGTTCCCGCATAATGATTTTCACGATGATCGTGTCATGATTGCCGCACGCCGGACAATTGCCTCCGCAAGCACGCGCGTCGGGTCAATCACCGGCACAGAAGCGTCGCCATCACGAAAGACGAGCGGCAGTTCCGTACATCCGGCGATCAATGCTTCCGCGCCCTGTTCCACGAGGGAGCCGGCAACCTCCGCAAGCATATTGGTGGTATCCTGCCCGGTCGTTCCTGCCTTCACGCGATGGATTGCACCCATCACAACACGCTCCTGAAGGTCATCATTCGGTACGACGACTTCGATGTGATGCTTGGCGAACCACTCCTGGTACAGTCCGCTCGCAATCGTGCCGGTCGTCGCAAGCAGACCGACGCGCTCAGTGGAGGGATAAGCAATTTCGACCGCCGTCGCGGTTTCGTCCATCATGTGAAGAATGGGGACGGTGATCGTTGGTTCGATGGCCGGAAAGAATGCATGCGCCGTGTTGCACGGCACGGCGATCAATGCCGCGC
>JALYUS010000077.1 GCA_030853625.1 Chloroflexota bacterium | reverse complement strand
ACGATGGTCATGCCGACAACGACCGGCGCCGCGACGACACGCGCGGCAGGCAGCGCAGCGGCGGATGCTCCGAGCGGCCCGCAGGTCGGCGTGGATAACTTCAACTTCTCGCCGAAATCGCTCATCGTCTCGGTCGGCGCGACCGTGATGTGGATGAACCACGACGACGTGCCGCACACCGTCACGAGTCGGGACAAGAAATTCACCTCGCAGGCGCTCGACACCGACGAGCGTTTCTCCTTCACCTTCGCGGAACCCGGCACGTACGCGTACTTCTGCGCCATTCACCCAATCATGACCGCCGAAATCGTCGTCAAGTAATCGCAATCGCGAAAGGAGCCGACAATGACCACGCATCGCAGCCACGATCATCAGCATTTCGTACACCTCGCCGGCGGGGCGATCGAGGGGAACGCGGAGGAAGGCGGCGACGGTATTGACCGCCGAGGCTTCCTCAAATGCATGGCGTGGGCGGGCACCGGCGTCGTCTGGACGATGACGGGCGGCGTCCTTACCGCTTGCGGCTTCGGCGGATCGTCGGCCGTGGGAGACTTCACCTTCGCCCAGGTCAGCGACAGCCATATCGGGTTCCATACGGAGCCGAATAACGATGTGACGGCAACCCTCAACGAGGCTGTCGCGAAGGTCAACGCGCTGCCGAAGCAGCCCGAATTTATTCTCCACACCGGCGATCTCAGCCATCTCTCCAAGCCGGAGGAGTTCGACACCGTTGACCAGGCGCTGAAGAGCGCCAAAACGAGTAAGGTCTTCTACACCCCCGGCGAGCACGATGTCTTCAGCGACAACGGCAAGATGTACCTCGACCGCTACGGCAAGGGAACGAAGGGGAGCGGCTGGCAGAGTTTCGATTTCAAGGGCGTCCACTTCGTCGGCCTCGTCAATGTCCTCAATCTCAAGGAGAACGGCCTCGGCACGCTCGGCCCGGAGCAATTGGACTGGTTGCAGAAGGATGTCGCATCGCTCTCCAGCAGCACGCCGATCGTCGTCTTCGCGCATATCCCGCTCTGGACGATCTACCCCGCCTGGGGCTGGGGCACCGACGACAGCGAGCAGGCGCTTGGCTATCTGCGGAAGTTCGGCTCCGTCACGGTGCTCAATGGCCACATCCATCAGGTGCTGCAAAAAGTGGAGGGGAATATTACCTTCCATACGGCGCGCGGCACGGCCTTCCCGCAACCCGCGCCCGGCGCCGCGCCCTCGCCCGGCCCGCTGAAGGTACCCGCCGATCAACTCCGCAGCATGCTCGGCATCACGAATGTGAACTACGTCGAGCACAAGAGCAATCTCGCTATCGTGGATACGACGTTGGCGTGAGAGACCTAACCCCCCGACCCCCTTCCCGCGAGGAAGGGGGAGACGGAGACGGAAGCGGAAAGGCGGACTCCATGGAACCGCAGAAGTTCGATCGGGCCGGGACGTTCACGTATCACTGTGCGATCCATTCGTTCATGACCGGCACGGTGGTGGTGCAGGGGTGAGGGGTATGATGTGCGTGGCAAACCTTACCCTCCAACCCCCTCTTACCTGCCCAGAGGGCGCCCGCGATGGAGAGGGGGAGCGACCTCTCGTCGATCGAGGCGTATGGGGAAGGCCACGGCACTTCAGAGAAGGCGTTCCTCACCATCGCGATGGTGAGGAGCCGGGGGTGAGGTTCCTATGACCACCGTCCGTCTCGTACAGCCCGATAACGACCGCAGCGATGAGGAGTTGATGCACGCGCTCGCCGCCGGGCATCAGGAGGCGCTGGCGCCGCTCCATAGCCGGTACGCCGCCTTGATCTTCAATCTCGCCGCGCAGACACTCGATCGTGCCGCCGCCGAGGAGATCGTGCAGGATGTCTTTCTCGTCGTCTGGCGCAAGGCGGACACTTTCGACCCGGCGCGCGGCGCGTTCCGGCCCTGGGTGCTGCGGATCGCGCATGTGCGGATCATCAATGAACTGCGCCGCCGGGGTCGCCGCCCGCAAGCCGCCCCGGACCCGGAGGGTTTGCGCTTGAGGACCGTGCCGGATGGCAGCCCGCCACCGGACGAAGCGGCGTGGCGCGAGTACCGCCGCGCCACGGTGCAGGAAGCCGTCGCGCATCTCCCGCCGCCGCAACGGCAGGCCCTCAGCCTCGCTTTCTTCGACGATCTGACGCACGAGCAGATCGCGACCTTTCTGAATTTGCCCCTCGGCACGGCGAAGACGCGCATCCGCGCCGGTTTGCAGAAGATGCGCGTCTACCTGACGCCACTCTTGATCGTCGTCCTCGCACTCGTCGCAGGCTTGCTCGCTGCCGCCGGGTTCCGCGCGCACGGGCAACAGGCGATTACGCAGCAGCAGGCGCGCGCCTTGCATCTCGTCACATCGAGTGATGTGACGCCGATCCGACTCAATATAATGCCGGGTATCGCAACGAAGACGCACGCCACCTACCGTGGTCGCCCCGGCGAAACACTCGCGGTGATGACCTTCGAGAACTTTGCGCCCGCGCCGCCCGGCCAGACGTACCAAATCTGGGCACGGCATAATGGGCAATGGGTCTCGCTCGGCACGATGAAACCGGATGCGAACGGATACGCCCTGCTGCTGATCGAGAATCCGGCGAACGCGGCGCCACCCGAAGCATTGGAAGTGACCCGCGAACCGGTGCGTGGTAGCCCCGTGCCGAGCGGCCCGGTGATTGTGTCGTCGGCAGGGCCATAGAGAGACGGACAAACAAAAAGGGCGCACGGCTGTGCGCCCCTACCATATGCTGTCTGCTGCTCGCTTATCCCGCTTTGTTGGCAACGATGGTGAGGTCCAGTTTAATCAGATCATTCGCCTTGACGATGGTGAGATTCGGCGGGGTCATGCCGAAATCCTCGAAGGTGAAGGTCGTCGTCGCCGTGCCGGTCACTGCGCCGCCCTGCATCATGGCGGTCGTGTCGAAGGTGACGGGCTTCGTGACGCCGTGGATCGTCATGGTGCCGAGCAGTTTGAAGGTGGATGGCTGCCCCTCCTTTAGCGGGCCGGTCCAGCCATCCACGCCGGTGACGGTGTATTCAGCGAGGGGGAACTGATCGGCCTTCAGCGTGTTCATGCGGATGTAGTTATCGCGCTGTGTCTTATCGCTCTTCAGCGTCCGCAGATCGACCATGATCTTCGCGCCCTCGACCGGCTTGGTATCAGCGCCGAGGAAGAGTTGGCCCTGGATAGCATTGGTGGTCAGCACCGCGTCGGACGGGGCAGGCAGGTTGGCGAGTTTTTCATTGACGGTCACTTTCGCCTGCGACGTGTCGCTCGCAATCGTATAGGTCGTCGCGCCGCTCGGCGCTTTGGCTGCGACCGACGAGCCGGTGGGGGCCGTCGCTGCACTCGACGATGACGCGCCGGATGCCGTTGTGCTGGCGGCCGGGGCGGTACTCGCGGCGCTGGCGCCACCATAATTGCCGGTCGAAGCCGCAGCCGTTGGTGCGGTTGTTGCCGCAATCGTTGCCGCTGCGGCCGGGGCAGTCGTCGCTGTACTCGCGGCAACCGTTGTTCCTGCGGGCGCAGTGCTGCCGATATTCGCGAATGGCGTGACGGGGATCGCCGTCGGTTGCGTCTGCCCCGGCAAAAGGTCCTGCTTACCGAGAACGAACAAGACAACGACGATCACGACGACAACGGGAATGCCGATGATGGATCCGACCATTGCTCTGCGGTTCATGCGTGGCTCCTTGTCATAACGAATGCAAGAGTGTGTACCGTCACACCCTGTACGCTGGAATGCCCGCCGCTGGATGACAGATGCCACACAGAATGGAGTATCGAAGACGAGATGCGCCAACGCAAGCGTACGTAAAGCAATCCGGCGAAGGATTTAACACATGACGGAACCGTCAGCCAATCCGCGCGGAATGAACAGATAATTGCTAGCATGCGCTGCGAGTGTTAAGATACGGACGCTGACGTGCAACGTACGTACGGTTGAGGAGGAAGAGACGTGCGGAAATGGCTCCGCTTCGGGATGCGGGTGAAGCGGTATTTGCTCGCGCTCGCGCTCGGCATTACCCTGACGAGCCTGGCAATTGCCATGGCGCTCGCCACGCTGTACCGCAACGTTGATTTTCCCGGCTATAGCACCGATATTGTCCGTGCAATCACCCTCCAATTTATCCCGCATCCGTGGCGTGAGGTGGTCGTGGCGGCGCTCGGCTTCAGCGTCATCGGCGGCAGCGTCTACTACCTTAGCCATTCGCTCCTCATCCCCCTCCTTGCCGGGCGAACCGAGCGGATTGGGGACATTCTCTACGACTACCGGTTCGGCAAGCGCGGCCCGAAGATCGTCGCCATCGGCGGCGGTACGGGGCTGCCGACCTTGCTCCGGGGCCTCAAGGAGCGCACCGGCAACCTGACCGGCATTGTCACGATGGCGGACGACGGCGGCAGCACCGGGCGCTTGCGTGAAGAGTTTGGCATCCTGCCGCCCGGCGACTTCCGCAACTGCATCGCCGCCCTCTCCGACGCCGAGCCGCTGATGCAGGAACTCTTCCAGTATCGCTTCGAGAAAGATGGCTCCGGCCTGCACGGCCACTCCTTCGGCAATCTCTTCATTACTGCGATGGTGGATGTGACGGGCGATTTCGAGCAGGCCGTCCTCGAATCCAGCCGCATCCTCGCGGTGCGTGGTACAGTCTTTCCCTCCACATTGGAGAATGTTCAGTTACATGGCATCGCGGAAGATGGCACCGAACTGCGCGGCGAGTCCGAGATTGGCCGGGCGCACGGGCGGATTCGCAAAGTCTTCCTCCAGCCGGAAGACCCGCAGGGGTACGTCCCGGCGGTGCGGGCGATCTGGGATGCCGATATGATCGTCTTCGGCCCCGGCTCGCTGTATACGAGCGTTGTCCCGCCACTGCTCGTCGGTGACATCAAGCAGGCGATCAAGAACAACCCGACCGCGCTCAAGGTCTATGTCTGCAATGTCGCGACGCAGCCGGGCGAGACGGATCATTTCGATGCGCTGGCGCATGTGCGCGCCTTGCAAGAGCAGATCGGTAAACGTCTCTTCGATTACGTGCTTGTCAATACGAACTTCGAGTCCAGGGACAAGATTAAGCCGGAATGGCGCGTGGACGCAGTGGATGCCGCGCGCCTTCAGGAAGAGGCGCGCTCCCTCGGTGTTGAGATCATTGAGGCGGACGTTGTCAGTGTCGCCAATCCTCTGCGGCATGACCCGGAGAAATTGGCGATGGCACTGATGCAACTGTACGCGGCGCGGAGCGCCGGTCGCGCCGACCGCCCGGCGGTCATCCGCGATGACGCCGTCGTGGTGAGCGCCGAGGCAGGCGGGTAGGGGGAGAAACGATGGCGAAATCGCTGATCGCGGTCGTCAATGACGATACGCTCTTCCTCGAACTGATGCACGACCTTCTGACCGAGGAGGGCTATCGGACGGCGATCTGGAAAGAGGGCGACAAAGCGTACGCGATGATTAAGGAGCACCGCCCGGCGCTCGTGATCCTCGATATTCGTATGGAGCATCCCGATACCGGCTGGATGGTCCTCGAACTGATGCGCCTCGATCCCGCGACCGCGCGTATTCCGGTCATTATCTGCTCGGCGGATAGCGCACGCATCCGCGAAAAAGAAGCATACCTGCGCGCGAAAGGCTGCGACGTGCTCGAAAAACCCTTCCTGCTTGAAGATTTGCTCGGCAAGGTCCGCGCCTTCATCGGCGGACCGGAATAAATTCGGGGTTCGGGGTTTGGGGTTGGGCGCGGAACGTCGGGGATCATCCCTCGAACTCCGAACCCGAACTCGTCGTGGGGGTCGCGTCTATCCCCTCTGATACGGTATGCTGAGCGTCCACGCGGTTTTTCGCGATCCGCGTGCCTTTTGCAGCGCGGCGATACTCGGTTTCGGATAGGAGGAAGCGGCTATGGTAGTTAAGGTCGGCATTAATGGCTTCGGTCGGATCGGGCGGCAGGCCTTCAAAACGATCTTTGGCGGGTACGGGCCGGACGATGATAACCCGGAGGGGTTGCTGCAAATTGTCGCGGTCAACGACCTGATGGACCTGCATACCATCGCGCATCTCTACAA
>JALYUS010000064.1 GCA_030853625.1 Chloroflexota bacterium | reverse complement strand
ACGGCGGGGTCCGCGCGTGGTGGGATCGGGCATGCGACGGCGATTGAACTGGCGAAGGCGGGCGCCGATCTTTTCGTCTGCGATATAGATGGCGAGGGCGCGCAGCAAACGGCGCGCGAAATCGAGGCGATCGGCAAGAAATGTACGGCGGTGACCTGCGACATGGGCGACGCGGATGCCATCGTCGCGATGTTTGACGACTTCGATCGCGCGTACGACCATGTGGATATTCTCATCAACAACTGCGGCCTCGGCACCCGCTACCGGCCGGAGGAATTGCCGCTGGACGAGTGGCGAAAGATCATGCGCATCAATCTCGAAGGGACGTGGGTCTGCACGCAGGAGGCCGGAAGGCGGATGATCCGGGCGGGCCGGGGCGGGGCGATTGTCAGCATCAGTTCGATTGCCGGTAGTTCCGCATTGGGGCGCGGCAACTTCGTCTACAGCGTGACGAAGGCCGGCATCATCCAGTTCACGCGCGAGCTGGCGGTGGAGTGGGCGCCGTACAAGATTCGGGTCAATGCCATCCAGCCCGCCCAGACGATGACGCAGGCGATGACGAACATGCTCAACGACCCGCAACTCGACCCGCAGACACTGACCGCGCGCTTCTTGCGGGGCATCCCGCTCGACCGGATCGGCGAGCCGGAGGACATTGCCCGCGCCGCCCTCTTTCTCGCCTCGGATGGTGCGAGTTTCATCACGGGCCACACCCTGCCCGTGGACGGCGGCAACCTCGCCCTCAACGCGGGCGGAAGCAAACTGTGGCCGACAGAGGATGTGGCCCCATGACTGACAGCGGATCATCGCCCGCCCTCGCGTTTGTCGGCGCGGGCGCGCTCGGCCAGTCATTCGCCGGATTGCTGGCGACAAATGGGCAGGCAGTAACACTGCTCGCTACCCCGCGCACTGCCGCATCGTTGCTCGCAGCGGGCCGTATCCGGCTGCACGGCGTCGTGGATGCCGAAATACCCGTCGCGCCCGCTGTCGCGCCGCCAGGCAGTGTCGGCGTCACCACGAACCCGGCGGATTTGCCTGCCGGGGTCGGGCTGATTTTTCTCACGAAGGGGCATGACCTGGCGGGGGCAATCGAGCATGTCCGTGCCGCGTGGCCCCGTCCCGGCGATGACGCCGCGTGGGTGGCGGGCCTCCAGAATGGTCTCGCGAAGGACGATATGCTCGCGGCGGCGTTCGGCGCGTCGCGCGTCGTGCCGGGTGCGACGATCCTCGGCGGCGGGCGCGACGCGGATGGCGTCGTGACGGTGACAAGTCTCGGCATGACCTATCTGGGGGAAATGGCGGGCGGCAGTTCGTCGCGCGTGAACGCGGCGATTGACGCGCTGATGGCGGCGGGCATCCCGGCAGAAGCGCCCGCGAGCATCCAGAGTGTCCTCTGGTCCAAGGCGTGCAATGCGGCGGGCGTCTTCGGCGTCTCCGTGCTCGCGCGCGCCTCCGGCCCACAATTAAGCGGCGACCCGAACTTGATGCGCGCCTATCTCGCGCTCGTCCGCGAGACGGCGACCACCGGCGCGGCCTACGGCGTCACGGTTGGCAACTACCCGAACTTCCCGCCGATCCACACCTACGCCGTGACACCGGATGAGGAAACCCTATCGAAGATCAAACCCGGCCCACTCCCACGCGGTGGCAGCCTGCCCTCGATGACGCAGGATGTACTCGCCGGTCGCCCAATGGAAGTGGAACAAGTCTTCGGCGATCTCGTCGCGCGGGCGAAGCGTGCGGGCGTCGCCGCCCCGCATCTCACCTTCGTGCGGGACATCCTGCGCGGTATTGATCGCATCACGCGCGGGGATTAATCGCCCGCCTGGATTGCATTGGCTAGTGGGCGGTGCGATGCTGTGAAAAGAGCGAATAAGTGGGTGGAGCAGGCTGAAGACTGCTCCACCAGGAAAGAAGGAGTGAGAACGTGGCGGAGATGCATCTTTGTCCCTCCGATCAGTTGCGCGCGTATGTTCGCCAGGTGGCGCTGGCGATAGGGGCGGATGACGACATCGCGGATGCACTTGCCAACCATCTCGTCAAAGCGAATCTCTCCGGCCACGACTCGCATGGCGTCCTCCGGCTGCCGCAGTACGTATCGCAGGCGGACAAAGGCGGCCTTGTGCCGAACGCGCGACCGACGGTCGTGCGCGAAATGGGCGGTACGGCGGTGATGGACGCGCACTTCGGCTTCGGCCAATACTCCACCGCTGTCGCGCTCGACTGGGCGATGGAGCGGGCGCACACATCCGGCATCGCCGCCGTCGCTTCCCGCCACGCGACGCATATCGGTCGCCTCGGTGAATATACCGAGCGGGCAAGCGCGGCGGGGATGATTGCGATTGTCACCATCGGCACCGCCGCGCCGGGCAGTGGTGGCGTCGTGCCGTTCGGGGGCGCGCAACGCTTCCTCGGTACGAACCCGTGGTCTTTCGGCGTCCCAGCGGATGGCCCAACAAATATGGTCTACGATGCGGCAACGTCCGTCGTCGCGGAGGGGAAATTGCGCGTCGCGCGCTCCAAAAACGCGACGCTCGCGCCGGGCATGATCGTGGACAAGGACGGCAACCCCTCGACGAACGCCGAGGATTTCTACAACGGCGGTGCGCTTCTGCCGGTCGGCGGCGCTGTCGCGGGGCATAAGGGATACGGCCTCTCGATGGCCTCCGCCCTGATCGCGGGGCTGGCGATGGTGGACGACGACCGGGCGGTGATGCCCGTTCCCTCGGCGCATCCCGACGCGGGCATGCAGCGCGGCGCGCTCGGCGGCGTCTTCGTGATCGTCATGGACCCGGCGGCGTTCGGCGACAGCACGGAATACCGGCGGTTGACGGGCGAAACACTCGCCGCCGTCAAGGCAACGCCGCCCGCCCCTGGCACGGACGAAGTGCTCGTCCCCGGCGAGCCGGAAATCCGCTCCCGCGCCGCCCGCGAGCGGGAAGGCATCCCGATCCCCGATCCAATCTGGCAGGACCTCTCTACCGTCGCCGCCCGTTTCGGCATCCCAATGCCTGAGGCTACGGGCGCGTAATTCGATTAAGGAGGCACCGATGGTGACGGTCTCTTCTGCACCGACTGAACGGGAGACGGATGTGTACGCGCGCCTCGGTGTGCGGACAATCATCAATGCGCGGGGCGCGACGACTGCGGTCGGCGGGACGTTGCCACCACCGGAAGTGATGGCGGCGATGGCGGAGGCGGCCAAAGCGTTCGTCGTCCTCGATGAACTGAACGCGGCGGTCGGCGAGAAGATCGCAGCGGCGACGGGCGCGGCGGCGGGCTACGTCACCTGCGGATCGGCGGCCGGGATGCTGCTCGCGGCGGCGGCCTGCATCACGGGCACGGACATCGCGCGCATCCGCCGGTTGCCGAACACGACGGGCATGCCAAACGAGATCATCATCCACCGCGCGCATCGGATCAACTACGATCAGATGTTCCGCGCGCCGGGCGCGACACTCGTGGAGATCGGCATTCCGAGCGCTACCGAGCGGTGGGAGTACGATGCCGCCTTCACGGAGCGTACCGCCGCTGTCGCCTTCGTGGATTCTCCTTCCATCGGCCCCGGCGCGCTTGATTTCGCGACGGTTGTGGCAGTCGCTCACGCCCGGAATGTGCCGGTGATCGTGGACGCCGCCTCGACGCTGCCGCCAGTTAGCCATCTGACACGTTGGATCGCGGGCGGCGCGGACCTTGTTATCTACAGCGGCGGGAAGGGAATGCGTGGCCCGCAGGATTCGGGCTTGCTCGCCGGACGTGCGGATTTGATCGCCGCCGCGAAGATGAACGGGAACCCGAACGCGGCGATTGGCCGGGCGGCGAAGGTGAGTAAGGAGGCGATGGTCGGCCTCGCTGTCGCCCTTGACCGTTTCATGGCGCACGACCACGACGCTGACTTCGCCGCCCACCGCGCGCAGGCGGAATTGATCGCGCACGAACTGGCGGATTTCCCGAACGCCGAGTGCGACATCATCGCTGATCCGGAGCGCTACCCGATGCCCGTCGCGGTCGTCCGCCCCATCGGTGGCGCATGGTCCGCGCTCGCTCTCCGGGAGACACTGGCGACCGGCGATCCCGGTATCTTCGTCAACATCGAACGCGGCGGCATCGGCATCAATACCCACTGCCTGCGGGACGGCGACGCGGAGCAGATCGCCACCCGCCTCCGCACAGTGCTCCGAACGATGGTGTAATGGCGAGCGCCGGGGGATAGGCCAGTTATCCAAACGACATCAATGGACGACCGGCGCTGCCAGCCCCGGGCCAGTGGGCGTGTTCACCCACCTTTCCCGGTGTTACTCTTTGTGGGGTTCCGGCTTCAGTTCGCGTTCGGAAGGATCGTTCTATGATTTTGCACCCAGCCATCGTCCATTTCCCGATCGCGCTCCTGATCGCCAGTGTTGTGCTGGATGCATGTGGCGTCGGCTTCCGGCGGGCAAGCCTGACGCAGGCGGGGTTTTACACGCTGACTATCGGCAGTCTTGGCACGACGGCGGCGATCCTCTCCGGCCCGGAGCATGCGGCGAAGGATGCCGCCTCGGTGACGATCCTCCACCGGCACGAACTCTTTGCCGCGCTCACGGTCCTTTGTTGCCTGATCCTCGTCGGCATGCGGCTCGGCAATGCCGAGGGGCTGTTCGGCACGGGCGTATTCGGCTACCTCGCGCTCGGCGGCGTGCTGATCGTCTGCCTCACCCTCACGGGCTACTTCGGCGGTCAGATGGTCTACGATCACGGCGTGGGCGTCAGTCAGATGCAGGGCGCGCGCGTTCCGACGACGGACGCGGTGCAGGAGATGTGGGCAAAACTGGGCGGGATTGCGCTGTTTGTCGTGATCGTTGGCTGGGCCGTGGCGCGTTTCCGCTTCCTGATCGCACGGATGCAGTCATGGTGGCAGGCTACCCGTACTGGCGCATCCCCCGAGCAACCGATGCTCTGGACCCTCGGTCTCACACGACCGGAGATGCAGCAAATACGGAGTCTGCTTGTCAGCCGGGAGGCTTGGGATGGCGAGGGACGCGACGGTTGAGAAGGCGATAGTTGATCCTGCGGCGTTACCGACCGGGCGGTGGCAGGCGCTCGCGGTGATGGCGGGGGCGGTGCTTCTCAGCATGACGACGTGGTTTTCCGCCTCGGCAGTCGTGCCGCAGGTGCGCGCCGCATGGGGACTGACGACGAACCAGTCGTCGCTGCTGACGATCGCCGTGCAACTCGGCTTTGTCGTTGGCGCCGTGCTCTCCGCCGTGCTGACGCTCGCCGATGTCTTCCCGCCGAAGTGGGTCTTCTGCATCGCCGCGCTGGGGGCCGCGACGGTCAACGCCGGGATCGTGCTGGCGCACGGGCCGGGTCTCGCCATCCCGCTCCGGTTCGCGACGGGTTTCTTCCTCGCCGGGGTCTATCCGGTCGGGCTGAAACTACTCGCGACCTGGTTTCGGCGCGGGCGGGGCATGGCGCTCGGTGTGATGGTCGGCGCGCTGACGCTCGGCTCCGCGCTGCCCCATTTCGTCAATGGTATCGGCGGGCTGCACTGGCACGCTGTCATCCTCGCGACTTCGATCCTCACCGTCGCGGGCGCATTGCTCGCCGCCTTGACGGTTCACGATGGGCCGTTCCCCTTCTCCCGCGCGCCGTTCGATCCACGGCAGATGCGGCAGGTCTTCACGAACCGGGGCGTCCGGCTCGCCTCGCTCGGCTACTTCGGACATATGTGGGAACTCTACGCGATGTGGGCGTGGTTCCTCGCCTTCGCGACGGACAGTCTGACCGCACGCGGCACGATAAACGCCCGCCGGAGCGCCGCGCTCGCCACCTTCGCCGTGATCGGTATCGGTGCGGTCGGCTGCTGGCTCGGCGGCATCCTCGGCGACCGCTGGGGCCGAACGCGCACGACCGCTGCCGCGATGGCGATCTCCGGCACGTGCGCCCTCGGCATCGGTTTCACCTTCGGCGCGCCCTTCCCACTCCTCCTCGCGGTCGGTCTCGTCTGGGGCGTCACGGTCGTCGCGGATTCGGCACAGTTCTCGACGGTGGTGACGGAACTGGCAGATCAGTCGTACGTCGGCACGGCGCTCACGCTGCAACTGGCAGTCGGCTTCACGCTGACGGTCGTGACGATCTGGCTCGTGCCGATCCTGCGCGATCATCTCGGCTGGCGCTGGACGTTCGCCTTTCTCGCCCCCGGCCCGTTCGTCGGCCTGCTCGTCATGCTCCACCTCCGCCG
>JALYUS010000008.1 GCA_030853625.1 Chloroflexota bacterium | reverse complement strand
CACAAGTCGTTGCCCATCCCAGCGACGAGCACGCGCGGTTTCATACCGCCGCGACCTCCTCGGTGCCGGCGGCGATCTTGATCTCCCCGTCCCGCACCGCGACCGGCAGCACTTCGAGTTTCCCCGCGCCGTCCAGTCGCTTGCCGGTGCGGATGTCGTAGCGACAGCCGTGCCAGGGACAAATGAGCGTCGTGCCCTCCAGTCGCCCCGTATGCAGTGTGAGCGGGCTTCCCGGCGGGCAACCGTTCTGGTAGGCATAGAACTCATCACCGAGCCGCGCCAGTAGCAGTGACGCCCCCTCCGGCCACACCGCACGCAACTCGCCCGGCATGAAGTCAGCGACCCGCCCGACAGTCACCCAGCGCGGTCGGCGGAGGGCGCGCTGGGTCGCCGGTTCCGTCAGCGGGGAGGCTGGTAGTGGCTGCTCGGCCACCAGAGCACGGAAGCCGGGAAAGCTGTCACGGAGCGCCGTCTCGACCACGCGCGCGAGCGTCCCCGACGAGCCGGGGCAATCGCCGCAGGAGCCGGACAGTCGCACACGCACCGCTCCGGCCTCCACGCCGAGCAGTTCGAGATGCCCGCCGTGCGATTCGATGTACGGATAGACGCTTTGTAAGGCGTGCTCGACCTGCTCCCGCTCGTCCACGGCGCTCAGGTCGTACATCTCCAGGAGGGTCCGCACGAGCGGGTCCTGCCCGATCTGCGCGACGAGGGCTGCACCGCCAAGTTCCATCAGGCGGCCGAGCGCGTACCGGTGCATGGTGTCAATGCCATCGAGGAGCGCGAAGACTTCCGCGCGCGTTCGGTCGTCCTCGATGCGCTCCATTCGCTCCACGCCCTCCCCGACCCATGCGAGGAGATGTGCGAACTCCGCCTCCGGATCATCGGCGGGTGGTTGCTGCACCATCTCG
Organism: Chloroflexota bacterium; assembly: GCA_030853625.1. Taxonomy (GTDB): domain Bacteria; phylum Chloroflexota; class Chloroflexia; order Thermomicrobiales; family JALYUS01; genus JALYUS01. The sequence continues at coordinate 2,096 of JALYUS010000008.1, read as the reverse complement.
AGCGGGATCAGGAAGAGCGGGCTTTCGTCGCTCACTGATGCCATCACGACGTTCCCATCAAGCCGCCGCGCAATGCGGGCAACTGTCACGCGACAGCCCGGCACAGACCGGGCAATCCGGCCCGCACTCGCCGTGCGCGGTCTTCTGCAAATCGTTCATCTCGTCGGCGAAACGCCGCCCGCCCTCCTTGCTCCCACGGTCGCTGAGGCGATATCGCCCGTCGGTCTCTTCGAGATACCCATCCGCGACGAGGATGGTCAATTGCTCCTGGAGCATCGCCGCATCTTCGGCCATGAATGTGATCAATGTCTGGACATCGGCCTCCTCGGCGAAGCCCTCACCGCGCATCCAGTACATGGATTGCAGGATGTCGTCCCGGCAGCGCAGGGCCTCAATCGGATCAATGCGCGTCATCCCGTGATCGGTCGCTGTCATCGCGCGTTCGCCTCCTTGTGCGTGCCATTTCCCACATGTGCGGCTGTGACGCCAACCGCTTGCCGAAGCCACGCGATCACTTCGTCCATACGTTTCTCACCGAGCGGGCTGAGGCCCAGCCCGAACTCCTTGTCCGGCGGCTCGATCTCGATCACCGTCGTGCGCTTCGGCAGGAGGTCGAAATGCTGGGCGATGATCAGCAGGTTCTCCAGGCTGATCACGCCCGTCACCGCCTCGCAGATGCGCGCCTGCACATCATCCGGGTCGAGTGGGCGGGGTATCCAGTCGTACGTGACGAGTGTGCCCGGCGCCCGGTCCCGCTCCATCGCGCCGACGAAGATCGCCCGCTCGAATCGCCGACCGGGAGTCTCCTCGAACCAATGGAGGATGGCGATCGGGCCGTAGCCGAAGTCTTCGATCCGCACGTCCTCCGGCCATTCCATTGTCTGGAGCCGCTCGACCAACGCCATGCCGAAGGAGAGGTCGCGCAGATGCGCGTAGCCGACCCCGGCGATCAGGAGCATCTAGTCCTCTGCCCCACAGGCGCAGGTATTCACTTCGCGTGTCACAATGCCCTGATCGTGATGGATGTGCGTCGTGCAGGGCATACAGGGATCGAAGGAACGGACGGCGCGCAGGATGTCAATACCCTGGAAGTTACCGGCGACGCTCTCTTCGAGGATTGGCGTGTTGAGCGCCGCCTCCTCGTACATGCCGGGCGTCCCCCACGGGTCGCGCGGCGAGGCGTTGATCGTCGAGGGCGTGATGATCTGGTAGTTGGTGACGACGCCCTTCTCCATGACGAGGTGATGGGTGAGGAAGCCGCGCCCCGCGCCCCAGAAGCCGACGCCGCGCTGCGTGCCGCGCTTGGGCATCTCGAACTTCGTGCTGACCGCGTCCTTGCCGTCTTTGACGAGTTGCATCGCCTGCCGCCAGCTGAGCAGGGCGACGAGCGCCGTGTACGCGACGCAGTAGGCGCGGCCCCGGTTGCGCTCGAAGGCGTTCCAGACATCTGGGACGTGCCATTCCAGTTCCATCTCCGGCAGTTTGCCCTTGGGCAGGAGCAGTTTCAGGCTGTGGCCCGTCGCCTCGATGTACGGATTTTCGGGGATCAGTTGCGCCTTTGCAGTGTTCCACATCCGCGCGGTGCATTCCGCGTCCATCGGCTGGCGATCCCAGCGGGGCGAGGTGGACCAGGTGTATTTCTCGCGCCAGTTCGGGGCCTGCGGGCGCGGCTTCGTCTCCTTGTTCCACGGGTGATTCGGGCTGAGTGGCGCGCCGAGTGGATCGGTCGGGTAGGGGCGGCTCTCCCACTCCTCGTAGAAGGAGTGCTCGACGAACTCCTCCAAACCGACGTTGATATTCTGCAACTTTGTCGTAACGAGTTCGCCGTTGACGATCACGCCCGGCGTCGCCCAGCGCCGCTCGCCCCACGCGTTGCAATTCTCGTAGGTCGCGTCGTACGCGTCAGGATCGTCCCAGACGCCGCAATCAATCAGGTTCGCCTGCGTCCGGCCGACATCCTTGTATTTGGGGTCGGCGTCGTAGAAGAAGTCCACGATGTCGTCGTAAACCGCCGCGCACTTCTTCGAGTAGTCGAAGAACTGCTGCACGCGCAGGTAGATCTCATTGAAGGTCGTCGTGTTGACCGTCGCGCTGAT
>JALYUS010000829.1 GCA_030853625.1 Chloroflexota bacterium | reverse complement strand
GAGGACGACATAGACTGCATGGGACGCTCCTTTGTGATTGATCTTCGCTTCGACACGAAAATCGTAACAAAGGAGCGTTCTTTCTGCCGCTCTCAGTCTCCGATACCGAGAACGCATAAGCCCTGTGGGTTCGGTAGGTCCGCTACGCATGGATGCCGAAACGATCGGCGAGGAACTCGACCGGGGTGCGCATCCCAAGGGCTTGATGCGGTCGAACCTCATTGTACACCGCCTCTGCTGCCCGTCCTGCTCCTTGCATCGTGAGTAGATCAGTTTCTCCGTCATAACATTCCCACCATTCCTCACGAAATGTCCGGTTCATCCGTTCGACATGCCCATTCAGTTTCGGGCTATGTGGCGGTAAGACCCACAGCGGAATCTCTGCGGCTTGGCATTCCGCCTCGAACTGCGCCATGAACTCGCTGCCTCCGTCAATCTGAATCGCCTTGATCTCAAAGGGAAAGCGGGCGCGCACCTCGGCGAGGAACTCCTTCGCCGTGCCCGCCGTCGCCGTGCCGCGCACGCCGACGACGCCATAGCGCGAGACGACATCGACCGCAGAGAAGTGATACCGAACGACGCCGGGCAGCGGATAGAGGCGCATTGTGTCAATCTCCACCATACTGCCCTGAGGGCACCCGCCGGGCCACTCTTTCGGGATCGGCACGCCCTTCGGTTTGCGTTGGGCGTGGGGGCGGCCATGGCGGGCACGCGGCGTTGCACGCACTGATTGAGGCTCGATGAGCAACCGACGCTGGCGCAGATACCGGAGAATGCGGCCAACCATTGAGACGGCGAGCAGAATGCCCTGCCGAGCGAGCAAGATGGCGAGTTTTGCCTTGCCCCAGCGCGGATACTGTTGCCGCAACGCGAGCACCGCGTCCACTTCCCGTGCTCCCCATGTCCGGTTGCCGCACCGTTTGTGGACGGGAGGAACGATCTTCAAGGCTCGCCAGATTGTGCGGATCGAATCGTTTCTGCCAGCGATTGAGCGTCGAACGCGGGATGTCGAAGTGCAGACAGGTTTGTTTGATGGTGTGGGTTTTCCGGTAATCGAGCCACTTGAGGCGGCGTTTCGCCGCTTTGCTGAGCCGGTGGGGGCGGGGCAGCCGCCCCGCCCCCACCGGCAAGGCGGAGAAGAGGTTGACGCTACTCCCGCTGCCAACCTGTTTGAGCGCACGGCGGGAGGATCGGGTAGACTGAGACATGATGGGAACCTCCTTGCGTGAATGGTTTGAGCACCTTCACCCGTAGGATACGTTCCCGTTTCTTATTCCTCCACCCGTTGCGTACCTATCTGAACCTTCACAGGAGGGCGCGCACGCCGTCGCTGCCGTACCGCTTCGTAGAGCATGATTGCGCCGGCGACTGACGCATTGAGCGATTCCACGCCGCGCGCCATCGGGATACGAGCGGTCGCCGTACACCATCGGCGGGCTTCAGCGCTCAGACCATGATCCTCATTGCCGATGACGATCGCGCAGCCTGCGGACCAATCAACCGCGTCATAGACGAGCGGCGCTTCTCCGTCCGCTCCGCACACGGACGGCAATACCGCGAGCGCGGGGCCGGTGAACGCCCAGTCACAATCCACGACGACCGGCAACCGGAAGTGCGCGCCCATTGCCGACCGCACGACTTTCGGTGCGAACGCATCCGCCGTTCCGGCCATCGTGATCACCGCGTCGCAATCCGCCGCCGCCGCCGCGCGGATCAACGTGCCGACATTGCCCGGATCGCGGACACCATCGAGAATCAGGACAAACCCATCGCGAGCGTCAAACGTCGGCAATGGCGTCGCAGGGAGAGCAATGACCGCGACAACGCCTTGCGGTGTTTCGGTCTCCGCCAGCGATCGCATCACCGCCGCGCCGACGGTCACGATGCGCGAAGCGCCAAGCTCATCCTTGATTTCATCCCGCAGCGTCGTAGCGATCTCGCCCAGCAATTCCGGGCAGAGGAGGATTTGCCGGATTGCCGCGTGTGCGGCGATTGCTTCGCGCGTGAGGCGCACGCCCTCCACGAGAAACGCTCCCTGCTCCCGCCGGGCTTTCCGGTGGTGCAGGGAGCGGATCGCAACAATTGTCGGGTTCTGCACGCTCGTGATACGCGCGTCGTGCGGCGTCGTGCGGCCCTCTGGTGTCAGGCGGCTGCCGCCCCGGCATTCTTCGCAATCGCCACCAGTTCGCCGAACGCAGCGCCATCGCGCACGGCGAGATCCGCGAGCATCTTGCGGTCAATCGCCACCCCGGCCGCCTGGAGGCCGCTGATGAAGCGATTGTAGGGCAGATCATGCTGGCGCGACGCCGCGTTAATGCGCGCGATCCAGAGGGCGCGAAATTCCCGCTTGCGGTTCTTGCGATCCCGCGTCGCGTAGAGCATCGCCTTCATATTGGATTCGATCGCGGTACGCTTCCAACGCGAGCGCGCGCCCTTGTGCCCTTTCGTCGCGGCGAGCACCTTTTTCGTGCGGGCGTGCGCCGCGACATTATTGGTTGAGCGAGGCATTGTCCTCTTCCTCCTATTTGACGCCGTAGGGCAGGCTGCGTCGCACGCCCTTCGCGTTCGCGCTACTCAGCGGGAACATCTTGTCGAGCGCGCGCTTGACACGCGACGACTTGCGCCGCCGGAAATGGCTCTTCATGCCTTTGGTACGCATGATCTTGCCCGTGCCCGTAATCTTGAACCGCTTCGCGGCCTGCTTATGCGTCTTTAACTTCAGTTTGGACATGCCCTCCCCGTTCTCCCTGCTCCGTCGGCACCGGCTCGGCCGGTTCCTTCATCGCTTTTGCAGCCGGCGCAACACGCGGACTGACCAACATACTCAAGATGCGGCCTTCCTGCCGCGCCGGAGACTCAATCACCGCATCCGCTTCGAGCATCGCCACGAGTTTGCGCATCAGCTCGTCGCCGATCTCCGGATGAGACATCTGCCGCGCGCCACGGTAGATAACGGAGACGCGGACCTTGTTGCCTTCCTTCAAAAGCCGCTTCACATCGCGCGCCTTCGTCTCCAGATCGTGCTGATCAATCAGGATGCCGGTGACGCGCACTTCCTTGATGTCCTGCATCTTCTGGTTCTTGCGCGCTTCACGCTCGCGCCTGCTCTGATCGTATTTAAAGCGACCGAAATCCATTAACCGACAGACCGGCGGCGTCGCGTTTGGCGCGACCTCGACGAGATCAAGACCATGCTCGCGCGCGCGTTCCAGCGCATCCCGCGTCAGCATGATGCCGAGCTGATTATTTTCTTCATCAATGACGCGGACTTCACGGACGCGAATACGATCGTTGGTGCGAAGCGGTCTGCTAATCCTGATCCTCCTACCCCGACACATGCGGGTGATACCAATAATGGCCGACCCCGGAACGGGCCAGCAAAACATTCTAGCATCGCCACACCCGAATCGTCAATGCGCGCAAGCGATTTCGCGCGATGCACATATTGGCCGACACGGGGGACTTGGCAGCGCCTGATTCGTATGCTATGCTGCGCCAGGCTTCGGGGAGTAGCTCAGCCTGGTAGAGTGCACGGATCGGGACCGTGAGGCCGGAGGTTCGAATCCTCTCTCCCCGACCATTTTCTTTTTCGCCCGTTATGATGCAGGAGGTAGCCTCCCGCATGGGACTTGCCACCGCACGAACCACACGCCGCCCCTTTGCGGGGATCGCCTCGATCAAAAACTCGATGATACGGTTCCGCTGGTATCTTGGCATCCCCGCGCTTTATCTTGGCATCACAGTCATTCTGCTCTGGCCGCTCGTCTTCCACATCCGGTCGGCGATCGCCGATACACTCGGTGATCCGCTCCTCAATGCCTGGACCTTGCGCTGGGTGCAGCATGCACTGGTGACGCAGCCGGGCCATCTCTATGACGGCAATATGTTCGCGCCCAACCTCCGCAGCCTCGCCTTCTCAGAACTGCTCCTGCCCCAGGCGATCATGGCATGGCCCGTCTGGCTCGTTTCCCATGATGCCTTGCTCGCCTCGAACGTGACGCTGCTGGCGACCTATCCACTCTGCGGGATCGCCATGTATGCGCTCTGCCGCGGTCTCGGCGCCGTTCGCGGCGCCGCATGCATCGCCGGTCTCGCCTACGCTTTTGTCCCCTTTCGGATGGACAACAATGCCCATCTCCAGGTGCTCTCCATGGAGTGGATGCCGCTCGCGATTCTGGCGATCATTCGCTTCATACAGCGGCCAACGCGCTGGCGCTTCGTGGCTGTCACCGCGACGGTCGCGCTCGCCGCGCTGTCGTCGGTCTACTACACGGTGATGTTTGGCACCGGCCTGATCGTCTTCCTGCTTTTCGAGGCGATCCGTCAGCGACGGCTTTTCGTCTCGCGGCGCGCCATTGGGCTGCTCGCGGCACTCGCGATTGGCGCGGTCATTGTCGGGGCGATTGACGTGCCGTATCTGACGATGCGACGCGAGCAGGGCATCGTCCGTACCCTCGATGAGGCGTACGACGACTCCGCACATTACGCATCGTATCTCACCGTCACGCCGGGGAGCATCATCTGGCATCGTGTCCTGCCGACATCGGGGCCGGAACATTCGGCGCTCTTTCCCGGCCTCGTCCTTCTCGTGTTCGCCGCAGCCGGGCTTCGTTGCGTACGCCGCCCGTGGATCGGCGGGCTTGTCGCGCTCGGTGCGGTAAGCGTGCTCCTCTCGTTCGGACCGACATGGGGCGATAAGACATCCGGCACGCCGCTTCCGTACCGGTTCTTGTATCAGCATATTGTTGGCTATCAGGGCATTCGTGGCCCGGATCGCTTTATCGCCGTCGTCCTACTCGCCCTCTGTCCGCTCGCGGCCCTCGGCGCGACATGGCTCTGGCACGCGGCCATCTGGCGTGAGAGACGCCTCCTTCGGCTCGCGCCACTCGTCGTTGGTCTCTGCGCCCTCTTCGTCGTGGCGGACGACGCGACACGACTCCATCCAATCATCCCGATTGATCGGTCCGCAATGACCCTCGCACCGTATCGCTGGCTGGCGACGCAGACAAACACCGGCACGGTTGCCGAATTTCCCGTGGCCTCGAGTGAACAGCAGACCGCCTTTTATTCGACGTACCACTGGCATGATGTTCTCTGGGGCCATTCGGGTTTCATCCCCTCCGCGACCTATCAGTTGCGTGGACGCTTTCTTGGCCGCGACGATCTCCCCGGCCCGAACAACCTTGATGCCCTCGCGGATATGGGGGTCGGCACGCTACTCATTCATCGCTCAGCCTATTCCCCAGACACCCTCGCCAAATTGACGCAAGACCTGCGAGCCACTCCGGCAAACGTCGCGTTTCTCGGCACGGTCGGCGACTGCGATATCTATCACCTGCGCCCGAATGCGACCGCGCCGCCCCTCACGGCCACCGCCACCTTCAAGATCAATCCGGCCGGCAATCTCGACCGGTTGCCCGGCCAACTGACCCTGACCAATCCAGGCACGGACGCCCGCATGCTCTATACACACGGTATCTTCGACTTCTCCGCTGAGATCCGCGACGCGGCCAATAAACATGTCTCATCGCAACCCGTGACAATCGTGCTCCCCGCTGTCATCGAGAAGGGCACGACAACGGTGCCGCTCTCCGTCGCGCTGCCGAGAGCGCCGGGCGTCTATACGATTGATCTCCACTCGACGAATATCCCCATCCTGGAGAATCAGCCCTTGTTCACCGTCACCGTGATTAGCCTGACGGCGTTGCCGCATCTCGCCCTCAATGGCACGGAGGTAACAAGCCCGCCACTGTATGAGCCGGGCGAGAGCGTCGCCATGTGGGTGACGACCAAAGATGGCAAGACCATCGCGCTCCACGACACGACCGCCCTCCCCGATGGCACGCTGCGTGTCACTCTTGCGCCGCTGCCGCCCGGTGCGGCGCAAGTGGTCGCGCATGGGAAAGCGAGCGGCGTCGAACTCTGGGTCGCGCCACCTTGACCGACGCGTGTCACGCGCGTACGCTCTGCCGGGCGCGGGAATGCGTCGTGGTTGGATAATGGTAGAAGGTACGCGGTTTGATGCCTTTCTCCCGGTAAAGTGTTCAGTTGACGCCTGGGGCGAGTCGAGGAGCGGAAAATGGAACGGCAGACGGCATCCGCGTTCGATGTCGCGATTATTGGTGGTGGCCCCGGCGGTTATGTCGCCGCGATTCGTGCCGCACAGGAGGGGCTGTCCGTCGCCCTCATTGACCGTGGTCCGCTCGGCGGCACCTGCCTCAACTGGGGGTGCATCCCCACCAAGGCGCTGCATCACACAGCGGAAGTGTGGCGCACCGTCCATGATGCAGCGCCCTACGGCGTGCAGGTCGGTGGGGCGACGCTCGACTTCGCGCGCGCGATGGCCCACAAGGACGAAGTCGTGCGCAATCTCGTGCGCGGCATTGACGGCCTGATGCAGGGGAACAAGATCAGCGTCCTGCACGGAACCGGCTGTTTGCTCACCGCCGCGCCCCCGCATCGTGTCGCAGTCAATGATATTGACGGTGGCGTGCGTGAGATTACCGCGAACAACGTGATTATCGCCACCGGTTCCGTGCCGAGCACGCTGCCGATTCCCGGCCTCGATCTGCCGGGCGTCGTGACGTCGGACGGTATCCTCTCCCTCACGACACAACCGAAACGACTCGCCGTGATCGGCGGCGGCATTATCGGCATGGAGTTCGCGACGATCTTCGCCGCGCTCGGCACGACGGTCAGCGTCGTCGAGCGCCTGCCGAACATCCTCACCGGCGTCGAGCCGGAGATGATCCGTCGGGCGCTGCCGATCTATCGCAAGATGGGTCTCACGATCACCGTGGATGCGTCGGTTGAAGAAGTGACATGGGGCGATGATGACGATCTCGCCGTGCATTACCGCACGGCAAACGGCCCACAGTCCGTTGAAGCCGACGCGGTGCTCGTCGCGGTGGGGCGCATACCGTTCACCGAGGGCGCATGGGCAGCGGATGTGCCGCTGGAAAAAGATCGGCGCGCCGTCAAAGTGGATGCCGGGTTGCGCACGAACCTGCCCGGTGTCTACGCGATCGGTGATGTCGCGCTGATGCCGCAGTTGGCACACACCGCCTCGATGCAGGGCGAAATCGTCGTCGAAAACATCACCGGCCATGACGCGCAGTATGACGCCTCGGTCGTGCCGAACTGCGTCTTCACGCTGCCGGAGATCGCGGGTGTCGGCCTCACGGAGGAGCAGGCGCGCGAGCGATTCGGCGATGCCGTGCGCACCAGCGTCTTCCCCTTCGCGGCGATTGGCCGCGCGCAGATCCTTGGCGAAACAGCCGGCGTCGTCAAACTGGTCTGCGGCGCGGGAGAGAAACTGCTCGGCGCGCACATCATCGGCCCGCGCGCCAGCGATCTGATCGCGGAACTTGCCCTCGCGCTCCAACTGGGCGCCACCGCCGCCGACATTGCGCGAACGATCCATGCCCATCCCACATTGCCCGAAGCGATCCATGAAGCGGCGCTCGGCATCGTGCATGGTCGCCCGGTCCACGCGCTCCGCTGATGCTGTATGCGAGAATGACGATGACGGTTCAGGAGCATGCAACGGCAGAGACGGAAGCCGAGTTAACCACCCTGGTTGACCGCTGGACCGCGCACATGCGCTGGCGGAAGAACTATGACCGCTGGCGCGAAGACCGCCTCTGGCAAGAGGATCACCAGACGGCGCGCCTCCGGGCAATCACGCGCCATACGAAGAGACTGACCGGCGTGCGGGCGCTGGATATTGGCTCCGGCATGGGCGGTTTCCTCGTCGCCGCGACGCTCAATGGGATGGCCGCGCTTGGCGTCGAGCCGAACGCGGCGTATTGCCGCATCACGCGCTTGCGCGGCATGCGCTACGGCGTTGTTGCTGCGGTCATTCGTGGCGTCGGTGAGGCGCTGCCGTGCCCCGACGCCTCGTTCGACATCGTCCTCGCACAAGACATCCTCGAACATGTCCGCGACCCGGACGCGACGATGCGCGAGATCCGGCGCGTCCTCGCACCGGAGGGCGTGGCGCTCGTCACCGTCATCAACCGGCTTGCCTGGCGCGATCCGCACTATCATCTCTTCGGCATTAACTGGCTGCCGCGCGCCATCGCGGAGCGGATCATCGAACGCATCGGCCGATCCAAGCGCGCGGCGCGCTTCAGCGACAATCAGCGGCTCGGCGACATGTACTATGAGACCTTCGCCGGTTTCCGACGGCGCGCCCGCGCCTGCGGCTTCACAGTCACCGACATGAAAGAGCAGGCGCTTGCGGAGCGATCATCACCGCCCGCCGGGAAATACGCGCCGATCGTGCGGGCGCTCGCACGCATCGGGCTGGTGATGCCCGCCTACCGCCTGCATCGCTTCGCGATTGTCAGCACCTTCGAACTCGCCCTCCATCCCACCGGCGGCCCGCGATGAGCGCGCCGGTAACGACCGTTCCACCTGCGAACCCAGGCGATAATCGTGCCGCACTCGGCACGCATGCGACGAAAGCGGCCTTCTGGAACACCGTCCTCCTGCCCGCGAAACTCGGCGCGCATCTGCTGGCCCAACTCGTCCTCGCCAATGCCCTGCCGAAGGCGGAGTACGGCGTCTATGTCCTCGCATTGGCGGTCGCCATCACCGCCGGTTCGCTCGTGGACCTCGGCACCGAGCGAAGCGTCGTCAAATTCCTGCCGGAGGTGGCAGGCAGGCAGGGACGGCGCGGCGTGCGGACCCTGCTCTCATGGGTTTTCGGCTTCAAATTCGCGGTGCTCGTGCCGGTGATCGCGCTCGCGACCCTCCTTCACGGCGTTTTCTTCCGCTATCTGGATACGCGCGTGTCGCCGGACCAGCAGGATGTCTTGCGCATTGTGCGTAGCGAGCATTGGACGATATTTTTCTCCGTCGTCTCGCTCGTCCTCGTCGGGGCGTTTTACGATGTCGCGATGCAGAGCCTCGTTGCTACCTTCAAGAACAAGAGTTGGAACATCATCACGATCCTTGTCACCTTGCTCGATCCGATTATCGTCGCCGTGATCGTGTTGACGGGGGGTAATATCGCGGTCGTGCTGATCGGGCGCGTCTTCGTCGCCCTCGCCGCGATGGTCCTTGCCGGTGGATATGCGATCTTCGCGGTGCGGGAATCAGCCGATGTCGAGGGCCAATACGTCACGGATGACGCGCGTGGCCGCCCTCTGCCGATCCGGCGGTTCGTCTTCTACGCATCGCTCCAGTACGTCCTCCAGGTGACGAGTTTTCTCACGTCGTATGCATTCGCGGCGATCATTCTCTCGAATGCGAACGAGATTGCCGGCTATCGCATCGCGTCCGGCACGGTCAGTGAGACGCTCAGCGCCCTTACCGTGCCGATTATCGGCATTCAGGTGCCGATCTTCACGCGGATTTTCACCGCGCGCGACACCCGGCAACTCGATATCGCCTTCGGCCTCGTCGCCCGCTTCCTCGCGTTGGTCCTCATTCCCGGCGGCATCGGTCTTGCCCTGCTCATCCCGAATCTCTTTCGTATCCTCTATCCGAAGTACATCTCGTTCACGAGTGTCTGCATCGTCCTGATTATCTTTCTCTTCGCCGAGGCCTGCCTGAGCACCGGCACGACGGTGCTGCTTACCTTCGAGCGGTACAAGCCGGTAATCGCGGCGCGCGCCATCGCACTCGTCTCACTGCCGCTTATGTTCTTCACCGCCCGTCGGTACGGCGCGATGGGCGCGGCCCTGACTGCCGGGGGATTCGCGGCCCTCGCGGCATTGGTCGGCACGATCGCCGCGACGACGCTGTTGCCGATCCGCTACCCACTCGCTTTCGTCCGGCGCGTCGGCGTCGCGGCGGGCTGCATGGCCGTCGTCGTCGGTGGCCTCGCCTTCACGCTTGGGCGCGTCCCCGATCATCCGGGCGGTGGGCTGCACCGGGTCGTCTGGCTCGCCGTTACGGCGATGATTGCGGCGGTCGGCGGCGCGGTCTATCTCGCGGTCTTCCGGCGGATTGGCGGCGTCGAGCAGAGCGACATCGAGCGACTGCGCGGCCTGCGCATCCCCGCGCGCGGCCTCGTGCTCCGCGTGCTGATCGGCTCGCGGACATGACGCGCGTCGCCCTCGTCAATCTGACGACGACGACGAAAATCGGCGGCGTCGAGACCTTCGTCTGGGAACTTGCCCGCAACCTCGCGTTGCGGGGCATGAGCGTGACGGTAATCGGCGGGCAATCGCTGGCGCCACCCACCCGGACGATGATACCCGGCGTCTCCGTGGAGACCGTTCCGTATTTCGATCGGGTGCGAATCCGCCGTATCCCGCTGCTCGGACGGCGCTATGGGCTGACGAAACTGCTCGAACGGCTCTCGTTCGCGCTGCGGGCGCGCACCGCGATCGAGCGCGGCGCGTTCGACATCATCCATATTCACAAGCCCTTCGATTTTCCGCTCGCGACCTGGATCGGCGCGCGGACGGGCGCGCGGATCATTTACAGTGCGCACGGTCGCGACTTTTTCCCCGGCGACCGGCGCTTCATCCGTGCGATCACCACCTTCACGGCATGCAGCGCTTACAACGCCGCCGAGGTGTACGAGCGTTACGGCAGAGAA
>JALYUS010000828.1 GCA_030853625.1 Chloroflexota bacterium | reverse complement strand
CCCGTCTGGTTCCGTTCGACCAACCGGGCGAAGGCGTCATTGTCCCCCGCCTGCCCGCGCCGGACCAATGTCTTCTCGTCCTCCACCGGCGCGGCCTGCGGGGTCCAACTCCGGGTCAGTTGCCGTGCGATTGCCATTGCACTCATCGTCTCACCACCTCCACCGGGTTAGAGTGGCAGGGTTGGGGAATTGTTTCAAGAGGAAGTTACCTAACCCCCGACCCCTTCCGTCACTCGGCGTGGGAAGGGGTGACTCTTCGCAAAATCGAGGCGTTCCCGAAACACCCTAATCTTACGGAGGCTCCCTCCCCTTCCCACGCCGAGGAACGGAAGGGGCCGGGGGTTAGGTTCCCTCAATCCCCCAGCATCGTCGGCGCGCTCGCTGGCGCTGGCGCGTTCGCCTCACCGAGCCGGAGGCGATTGTAGAGATGGGCGAGCGGGCGCGGCGCCCACCAGTTCCAGTCGCCGAGCAGCCGCATCGTCGCGGGGACGATCAGCGCGCGGACAATCGTCGCATCAAGGGCGACCGCGAGCGCCATCCCCAGGCCGATAGACTTGATAATTACGACATCCGCCAGCCCGAAGGCAGTGAAGACGCCGACCATGATCGCCGCCGCCCCGGTAATCAGCCGTCCGCTCCGCTCCAGCCCCGCCGCGACCGCCGCCGTATTATTGCCGGTGCGCAGATATTCCTCCTGAATCCGGCTGAGGAGCAGGACCTCGTAGTCCATCGAGAGGCCGAAAACGATGCAGAAGAGCAGCACCGGGACTGAGGGATCGAGGGACGCCGGGGTGAAGTGCAGTAGGCCGCTCAAATGCCCCTCCTGAAAGACCCAGACGAGCGCGCCAAACGACGCGGTAATCGAAAGCAGGTTCATCAGCACCGCCTTGAGTGGCAGAACGACTGAACCAAGCAGCAGGAAGAGGACGAGGTAGGTTGCAAGCATCACAAAGAGCAGTGCGGCGGGTGTATCCGCGCGGATCTGGGCGATCGTATCAATATCATTCGCTGTCACGCCGCCGACGAGCAATTGCCCGTCCGCGACGGACCGCTGGGAGCGGATCTGCGCGACGATTCCCCGCGCCGCGTCGCTCGATCCGGGGAGTGCGGAGGAGACGGTGAGGGTCACGATGTTCGGGCCGACACTCCGCGTGATCGCCGCCTGGGCGGATGCGGGCGGGTTGCCGCCCGGTGCATACAACCGCTGATACGCTGCACGATCCAGCGACGAATCGAGATCGAGATTGACGATGCTCTCCACACGCAGGACGCCGGGAATTGTGCCGAGCCGCTGGCTGAGATCATCGAGCGCGCCGACGCGATTGGGCGCCAGCGGCGACCCATTCGGATACTGGACGACGACATCGAACTGCGATTGATCCTCGCGCGGGAACTGGCTCTGAAGCACTGCGAACCCCTGCCGGGATTCGCTCCGCGTCGGGAGCATCGTGATGTCGCCATTGGCGAGGCGGAGGCGCAGGAATGGTGTGCCCATCGCGAGAATCAGGATGAGTGTCGGCACGAGTACGAACACGGGGCGGCGCATCACGCCGGTCGCGATGCGATGCCAGACCCGGCTCCGGGTCGCGGGGCGAATGAAGGGGACGCGCCCCCGATTGACGCGCGGCCCGAGCAGGGCGAGGAGCGCGGGGAGGAAGGTCAGCCCATAGAGGACGGCGAAGCCGACAACAATGGCGCCCGCCATGCCCATCGAGGCGAGGAATGTCCCCCGGTAGAAGAGCAACCCCGATAGCCCGACCGCCACCGTCAGGCCGGAGAAGGCGATGGCGCGCCCCGTCGTCGCCAGCGTGCGCGCGAGCGCCTCCTCAGTCGTCACGCCGTGTTCGAGTTCCTCGCGGAAGCGATTGACGATGAAGAGCGAGTAGTCAATCGCGACGCCGAGGCCGATCAGCGTGACGATGTTCAGGGCATACTGTGAGACATTTGTCACCCGCGAGAGCAGATAGACGCCGCCGAGGCCCCCCATCACCGCCAACACGCCGACACCGAGCGGCAGGAGCGCGGCGACGAAGGTACCGAAAACGAGCAGCAGCAGGAGCAGCGTGAGCGGAAGCGAAACCAGTTCGGCGCGCCGCAAGTCCGCTTGCAACGTCGTGTCGAAATCGTGGTTGATCGCGGTGTCGCCGGTCGCATTGATAGCGAGCGTGTCCGAGTGGACGAGCGCGCGCACGCCTGGATAGTCCTTCAGGGCGGAGACGAAGGCAAGCGCGTGCGTGCCGTCCCGCCCGATCAGCGCCGTGTCCACGTCCGGCGTATCGAATGGCGTGCGGATGCTGACGACGCGTGGATCGTTGCGTAGCGGCGCGAGCGCGTCCAGCATGGCGGTGCGGAAGCGCGGGTCGGTGGCGTTCACGGAGCGGCCACCGAAGACGAGGGTGATTGAGAAGCCGGGGTTCTTCGGCAGTTCTGTATCAATCAACTGGGCGGCGCGATCCGCCTCGGTCGTCCCACCGTTGACGCGGCCAAGTGTGCCACCCTGCGCGAGCACGCCGATCGAGGCAGCGAGCACCAGCCCGGAAAAGAGCAGCGTGAGCCAGCGCCACCGATACACAATTCGTCCCCAGATTGCGAACACAATACCATTCCTTCCGCATTCCACTGATGTTGTACGGGCCGCATACAGAGACTCGACCGGGAGGATCGCGGCGCATTCCCGCATCCTTTGATACCTGATACGACAGCGATGTTTCATCCTCCACCACCGTACCCTCTCTACGTGTAATGCTTCACACTCGACCAGATCGCCCTGATTGGCTGCTTTGGGCCGCGCGCGATGAAGATCGGGACGTTGTTCTCGTAATCCATACAATAGGTGCAGTGTGTCGCGCCCGCCGGTTCGACGGTCATGAATGATCGCGCGATCTCCGCAGGATCCGTATAGCCAACGACAATCACGACATCGCCCGTCGCGTTCCCCGGCCCCCAAAGGTAATAATTGTTGTGCCCGCTGATGATCGGCGGGAGGTGATAGGGGCCGCCGAAAAACGCGAGCGCGCCCGCTTCGCCGTAGTTGCCGGTGAAAATGGTCGCCTTCGCCTGGTCAGCGGGTGGAAGGGCGTCGTAGACACGCGCGACTGCCGCCGTTAGTTCCGGCCAGCCGAACTGATCGGCGAAGTATTGCGGCAGTTGCGCGGTTTTGCCCTGTTCCTGCGATGGATCGTTGACGCCCGCGCCGGTGAGCCGCGCGCTGTACGCCGCCATCTTCGCTGGCGGGAGGATCGGCAGCCCAAGGGGCATGAGTAAGACGCCGCTGATCGCGAGCGGGGCGAGTGTCGCGGGCATGGCCCATCGCCACTGTCGTCGCTCCGCCCACCGCGCGATGGCGACCGCGCCGACCGCGAAGAGCACCGGATACGCGGGCGCGAGGTAATCCGGCCGGGCGGATTGCGTTGCCATGAAGATCAGCATTGGCACGAGATAGAGGCAGCCGAGCAGCCGGTAGCGTGGGGTGCGAAAACAGACCACGAGTCCCGTCAGCCAGATCGGCATCGTCAGCGGATGGAGGGAGAGAATCTGGTTCGCCAGGAAGCCGACGGGTGAGACGTGCGCGTTCTTGCTGCCTGCGGCGTTGCGGACGAACTCGAGCGTTGGCCAGCCATTGACGATCTCCCAGAGAATATTCGGCAGCGCGATGGCCGCCGCAATCGCCGCGCCGATCCACAGCCAGCGAGAGCGGAGATGCCGCCGGTTACTCGTTAGCAGCACCCCCGCGACGATCCCGCAGATGAGAAAGATCATATTGTGCTTCGTCTCGAAGCCGATGCCGACCGTCGCGCCGATTGCCAGCCAATGGCGCGGATCATCGGTCACGACGAGGCGCACGGCGAAGAACGCGCAGAGCGTCCACCAGAACTGATCGAAGGGGATCGTCGAGAGCATATTCCCGCCGATCAGGTAGACCGGTGCGATCACCGCGCAGAGGCAGGCAAGCGCCTGTGCAAAACGCCGCCCACCGAGTTCCCACGCCATCAATCCCGTCAGGAAGACTAATCCCGCACTCGCGATGGCGGACGGCAGCCGGATCGCGACAATCGAATCCCCCAGCAGCGTGCGCGTTCCCCGCGCGATCACGGCAATCAGCGGCGGGTGATCCACGTACCCGAAGGCGAGGTGATCGCCGCAGACGAGGTAATAGAACTCGTCGCGGAAGTAGCCGTAGCGGAAGAAGAGATTCGAGATCAGATGGACGAGGAACGTGATCCCCGCGAACACGAGCGGCACCGCAAACGCAAGCCACCATCCCGCCCCCGCCGTCGGCCTGGTGTGTCGGGTGGAAATATCCGTCGTCGTGTCCATCGTCGCCCTTTCTTCCTCAATCTATCCTACCGTATCTGTACCGATGGGTGGAATGCGCGCGTGCGATCTGCCTTCGTCCTACTGATTCTCTACGCTCCATGAAACATCCGTGGATGTCCGCCTGTCATACCGGATAGACGCATTGTTCGTGACTGACGGGAGAAACCGGCCAATGAAGAAACGCATCATCATCCTGCTTTTATCCCTCGTGCTTGTGCTGGTCGCGGTCGGGATGGTCGCCTCGGTCGCTGTCGCAGGGAGCGTGATCGGCCACATCGGCGATTTGAGCAAAACGGCGACGACCGATCAAACCTTTGCGGTGACTGGCGCGCCGACGATCAGCGTTCAGGATCATAACGGCACGATCACCGTGACGCGGGGTACGGAGAACAGCGTCGTCGTCCACGCGACGAAGCGCGCCGCGACGGACGGCCTGCTGGCGAAACTCCAGGTGAATATTCAGCAGGATGGGAACCGCATCACCATCGGAACGACCGGTGACACTTCCTCGGGCTTCGCCTGGTTCGGCAATCATGGGATGGCGGTGGATTACCAGATCGAGGCGCCCGCGCACGCCGATCTTGGGCCGATCACCAGCAGCAATGGCCGGATTGATGTCACCGGCATCGCCGGGCAATTTGACCTGAGCACATCGAACGGCATCATCACCGCGCGCGATGTGGACGGCAACGTCTCGGCGCAGACCGACAACGGGCGCGTCAGTGTCATTGGCGGGCGCGGCATGTTGCGGCTCGGTTCGAGCAATGGCATCGTCGAGGTGCAGAACGTGGAAGCGACGGGTCTCGATCTCCATACGTCGAACGGGCGGGTCAGTTTCACGGGATCGCTCGCACTCGGCTCGAAGAACACCGTTGAGACGAGCAACGGCACAGTCTCGATTATCCTCCCGCCGGAGAGCGCGCTCAGTGTGGATTTGCGGAGCGGCAATGGCAGCGTCCATGTGAACGGTTTCCCCGTCACCACGAGTGGCGAGAACAAACGCAACGTGGTGCAGGGCGTGATTAATCGCTCGGATGCCGACCTCACCGTGCATACCGGCAATGGTTCGATTACACTCGCCAGGCAAGGCATTTAGGAGGCTCATACCATGACTGGTGTGCTGACGGCGTTTATTATTTTCGTCCTGTTTCCCGGCGTGATTCTCGGCTTCATCCTGCTCTCCCGCTATCTGAAGTACCGGGAAACGCTGACGATGATCCAGCACGGCATCACCCCGCCACCGCCGATGATGGCTCCCCCGCCACTGCCGCGCCCGCCGGTCGTCATGCAGCAGCGGAATGGCGGCGGTGGCCGCGCGACGTTGATCTGGGGCCTCGTGCTGACCGGGATCGGCATTGCGCTAACCCTCGCCCTCTGGCCGATTGGCTTTATTGCCAACAGCGCCAGTGGCAACAGCATCAATTTCCCGCTCGGTCTCGGGCCGTGGATGCTCGCCGGATTCGTACCGCTCTTCGTTGGTCTCGCCCTCATCCTCGGCTATGTCATCACGCGACCGGAGCGGGAGAGTGTGCCGAACGCCCCGCCTGCCCCGTGGGCATCCGGGTTCCTTGGGGGGGACGGTGGAGCGCCAGGAGCATACGGCTCTACGCCGTATGGGAATCATTCGCCTCCCGTTCCGGTCGAAACCGTTGTCCACGAGGAAGCGCCGGAACCGGCGCCACCCGGTGCGCCGACGCCGTGACCGGCCCCGCCGACTACTTGCTTGTCCTCCTGCTCCTGCTCTGCCTCCCTTGACGCGTGTGGGGCAGTTCGCGCGCCACTCACTACGCGTCGGAGCGGATGTCAGCGTGAGACCTTGACGGACAACGCCTGACCTGCAACGCTACGGACATCGTTCACGACGATGCCCATTCCGAGGGCGACCTTGCTCATTGCTCGTTGCTCATTGCTTCATACAGGAGGGACGCATGGTGACGTTCGCGGAGATTCTTCCCCCATATCCGAACCGGATGTGGATGCTTTGCAAACAGATGGATGTCACACACGCCGTGACCGGGCTGCCATTCGGACCGGGCGGGTCGCAGCACTGGACGCCGGAGCGGATCGCGGAGACGAAAGTGGGCGACCGCCCATGGGATTTCCAGCCGATGTTGCACATGCAGCAACGATTCGCGGACGCGGGCCTGACGGTGGACGTGATCGAGTCCGCGCCGCCGATGGATCAAATTCGCCTCGGCCTGCCGGGTCGGGACGCGGAGATCGAGTATTTTGCCACGATGCTTCAGAGCATGGGCGCGGTCGGCATTCCCGTCGTCTGTTGGAACTGGATGGCGCAGTTCAACTGGCAGCGCACCTCGATCACGACGCGCGGCCGGGGCGGTGCGTTCGTCTCCAGTTTCGACGCCGCGCTCGTCAAGGACGCGCCGCTCACTCCGGCGGGCATCGTCAGCGAGGAGCGGTTGTGGGAGAACCTGCACTCCTTCCTCGAACAGATCGTGCCGGTGGCGGAGGAGAGCAATGTCCGGCTGGCGATGCACCCGGACGATCCACCGCTTTCGCCGATCCGCGGCGTCGGGCGGATCATGCGCAGCATCGAGAACTTCGACCGCCTGCTTGATCTCGTCCCTAGCCCGAATAACGGCATCACCCTCTGCCAGGGCAACTTCGCCTTGATGGCCCCGGATGTTCCTCAGACGATCCGCCACTTCGCGGCACGCAACGCGATCCATTTCGTCCACTTCCGCGATGTGCGCGGCACGCCGGAGAAGTTTGAAGAAGTCTTCCACGATGAGGGGCAGACAGACATGCTCGCAGCGATGCGCACCTATCTGGATGTCGGCTTCGACGGCCCGATGCGCCTCGATCATGCGCCGACGATGGAAGGGGAAGGAAACGACCAGCCCGGCTATGAAATCCTCGGCCGCCTCTTCGCTACCGGCTACATGACCGGCCTGCGCGAAGCCGCGATGAAAGACCTCGCGCGCGGATAGAAGCCGAATACGAGTGCAGAGGACGCCGAGGACGCAGAGAGGGAATCTGAAGATGGGTATTCTTTCCCATGTTTTTCTTCTCTGTCTCTCTGTGCCCTCTGTGTCCTCTGTGCTTGAATCATTCCTTACGCGACGGTGCGACCGAAGGAGCGGGCCGAGACGACGAGCGCGATCACCGCGAGGACGGCGGTGATTACGATACCCTTGATGACGCTGCCATCACTCAGATGGTCGTTGAAAATCGCGCGGGCCGCGT
>JALYUS010000826.1 GCA_030853625.1 Chloroflexota bacterium | reverse complement strand
TATTATCTTCGTTCTTTTTCCTGGCATCATCCTCGGCTTCATCCTACTCTCGCGCTACCTGAAGTACCGGGAAACGCTGACGATGATCCAGCATGGCATCACCCCGCCGCAGCCGCCGGTGATGATGGCTCCGCCGATGATGCCGCGCCCGCCCGTCGCCGTGCAGCAGCGCAATGGCAGCGGGGGCCGCGCGACGTTGATCTGGGGCCTCGTGTTGACCGGAATCGGTATCGCGCTGACTCTCGCCCTCTGGCCCATTGGCTTCATCGCCAACAGCGCCAGCGGCAACAGCATCAATTTCCCACTCGGCCTCGGGCCGTGGATGCTCGCCGGCTTCGTGCCGCTCTTCGTCGGTCTCGCCCTCATCCTCGGCTACGTCATCACGCGGCCGGAGCGGGGAAGCGATCTGAATCCCCCACCTGCCCAATGGGCGTCCGGCTTCCCGATGGGGGTCGGTGGCGTAACAGGAGCATACAGTCACACGCCATATGGAAATGGCTCGCCGCCCGTTCCGGTCGAGACCGTTGTTCACGAGGAAGCATCGGAACCGGCGCCACCGACTGGCACTTGACGATACCCGCTTCCGCTTGTACCATCATCCCGTTGACGCACGCGGGAGTTGCCTCATGCTGCACATGACGATCATTATGACGATTACGACTACCACCCCCGGTTGGCCGGGTGGGGAGTTGGCCTGAGCGCGACCCACACCAGGAAGACCGGGGAGACAGCGGGCGCTTGCCACGCTGTTTTTATTTGTCAGCGGAGCAGAGCGGGATGGACGAGTCACCGTCGGAATGGGAGAGCGCGGCGCCAGTCGGGCCGCTCGTGATGAAGTTCGGCGGCACCTCCGTCGGCAGCGCGGAGCGCATCCGGGATGCGACGCAACTGGTCGCGATGGAGCGAGGTCGCCATCCGGTTGTCGTCGTCTCCGCCGTTTCCGGTGTGACGAACACGCTCCTCGAAGGCGTCGAGCACGCCGCTGCCGGGCGGGACCCCGATGTGCAAGGGGTGCTCGCCAAACTGCGCGCCATCCATGCTCGCGTCGCCACCTGCATAGATGACCCGGATGACCGTGCCGCCGCGCTCGCCGATGTCGAGACGACCCTCGAAGCCCTGAGCCGCTTTTATGTCGCCATCGGCGCGATGGGCGAGCCGGTGCCCGCGCTCGTGGACCGCGTGGCGGCGTGCGGCGAGAAATGCTCCGCGCCGATTGTCGCGGCGGCGCTACGCGGCATGCATATCCGCGCCGTCTCGGTTTCGGCGGAGCAGTGCATCGTCACGAACGGCGTCTTCGGCAACGCGGACCCGCTCGTCGAGCCAACGCGGATCGCCTGCGAGAATGCCCTCATGCCGCTGATCGCGGACGGCGTCATCCCCGTCGTTACCGGCTTTATCGGGCGCAGTACGGACGGCCAGACGGTGACGCTCGGCGGTCGCGGCGGCTCCGACTACAGCGCGACGGTGATTGGCGCGGCACTCCGCGCCTCCGAAGTCTGGATCTGGACGGATGTGGACGGCATCATGACGACCGATCCGCGCATCGTCCCGCAGGCGGTGCCCCTCGCCGCCCTCAGTTACGACGAGGCGGGCGAACTGGCGCACTATGGCGCAAAAGTGATCCATCCGCGCGCCATCCAACCGCTTTTGGCGCATGCGATCCCGCTCCGCATCAAAAACACCTTCCACCCTGAGTTCGCGGGCACGCTGATCGCGGCGGACGCGGGCGACCCGGACGGCGAGACGGTCGTCAAGGGGATCGCGACGCTCCGCTCGCTTGGCTTGATTACCGTCCAAGTAGCGGGGCGCTCGCACCTCGCCCGCTTCGTGACGGCGATTCGGGGTGCGCTCGGCGATCTCAATGCCCGCCTGATCTTTACGACGACGACCGGCACGAGTTGCCATGTCGGCGTCGGCGCGACGGGCGCGGCGCTGGCGGAAATGCTCGCGCACCTCCGCTCGACGCTGCGCGACGACATCATCACGGACATGGTGCGGCGGCTGGCGATGCAGGATGATACGGCATGTGTCGCGGTTGTCGGGGAGGGTGTCGGCGCGGAGCCGGAGGTCGCCGCGCGCGTCGGGCGGGTACTCGGTGCGGCAGGGGTACCGATGTACGC
>JALYUS010000824.1 GCA_030853625.1 Chloroflexota bacterium | reverse complement strand
GTAGACGGCAGATTGGGGACTTCAGGCATTATGTCAAATTGCTCCCCTCATTCCTGAACAGTTACCGCATATGCAATGTATTGGTAATATTGACCAGTCTCTGCTACACTCTTATGACAAACTGAGGGGTGTACGACGAACGAAGGGGGAGGGGCATCATGCGCCAGCAGCACCGACACGGACGGATTATCTTTTTCAGTTTTGCGGTCGCCATCGCGCTCGTCCTCGCGATGGCGACATGGGTTGCTGCGGATACGACACCAACGTCGGTCGGGGTCAATACGCCGGTCACGTTCACGGGGACCGGCTTCGCGCCGAATGAGTCGCTCGCGATCTGGATAACGGGTGCGGACAATAATCCGCTGACGCAGGGTGGCACGCAATCCGATGGAAGCGGCGCATTCACAACCTCCGTCACCTTTCCGGCATCGGGAACGTGGACGGCGACCGCGCACAGCGACAACACCGGCAAAGAATTCGTCGGCAATTACACGGTTGGTACGACCTCGGGGACGACCATTCCTCCGATTCCGGGGACGCCTGCGATACCGCCGCCGGTCGGCACATCGCCTGTCACATCGCCCGCAAGTGGGGCAACGGCCACCGGGACGCAAGTCGGCATTGGCGCTCCTGTCACCTTTTCCGGCACGGGGTTCATGGCAAATGAGGCGATTTCGGTCTGGGAGACCGGGCCGGACGGCAAAGTGACCGCGCTCCCCGGCCTCCACGCGGACACTACCGGCGCGTTCACGACCTCCGTCTCATTCCCGTCCGCCGGGCAATGGCAAGTGACGGCCCAGGGTGCCGCGAGCAGCCATCAGGTCATTACTCCGTTCGCCGTTGGCACGGCGGGAGCCGTATCGTCCGTCACGAATGGGCCAGCCACCGGAGTACCAGCCGTTACCACAGGAACGGGAACCGTCGGTGGCGCAGGCTTCAATGGGACACCGGCAAGCATCGGCACGGCAGTGATCTTCGCGGGGAATGGCTTCACGGCGAATGAACAGATTTCGCTCTGGGAAACGCCGCCCGATAACAGCCCCGTGACGGCACTACCCAGCATCCAGGCGGACAATACGGGTGCATTCACGGACTCAGTGACGTTTCCAAGCATGGGTAATTGGCAAGTCACCGCCCATGGGCATACGTCCGCGCACGAACTGATTGGCCGCTACGCCGTCACGGATCCCTCGTCAACGACGAACGTACCCGCGACCACCGGCACGACCACGACGACCGCGCCCGTCTCCAGTGCCACATTTACCTCACCGTTCACGGACGTGCCGGTGAAGGCAACGGCTGGTACCGTGGCCACCTATACCGCGACGGGATTCAATGCCGGTGAAACGGTGACTGCCTGGGTCACTCCGCCGGATGCGTCGGCCGTTACGCCACTACCCTCGACCCAGGCATCATCCACGGGACGGGCGACCGTCTCAACTACCTTTGGGAGTGCCGGTTTGTGGCAAATCACGCTGCACGGGCGAGATTCCGGTCACGAAGTGGTCGGGAGGTATCAGGTGTCGGCGACGAGTTAACAGGACAAAGGAAAACGCCCCGGTCATCGCACCGGGGCGTTTTCCTTGTTTGTGTCGCGTGATGGTTAGAAGCGGCGGCTGGATGGCGTGTAATCGCTGTACTCTTCCATGCCACTCACATCGCCCCAATCCTCAGCAACAGCGCCTTCGACACCGCCCTCGACGGTGACATTGCGGGCCGCCGGGCCTTTCTGCGTGTCAATCGTGTCGAGCGCGACGCGATCACCCTCACGCAGCGCGCCGCCACGGATATGATCGCGGTGGACGAAGACGTCCTGCCCACTATCAAGGGTGATAAAACCATAGCCCTTCTCCGGGGAGAAGCGCCGGACCACGCCCTTCAGGCCCGCCTCACGATTACTGGCGATGCCCTCGCGCATGACATTCGAGGCCGCCGCGCCGCGCGGCGTCATCGTCTCTTCGAAGGCAACTTTGTCACCCTCGGTCAAGATGCCGTCGAACGGTTCGCGCACTTCGCGCCGGTGGACAAAAAGATCGGCGCCACCATCGTCCTGCGTGATGAAGCCGAAGCCCTTCGTCGGATTGAACCACTTGACTGTACCTGTGCCCATGCCGTGCATTTCCTCCTGGCGCGCGAACCGTCTCCGCACCCATCCCTTACCAAAACACCGATCTGCCGCGTCCCAATACAGGCGACGCGATTGCCTAGCATAAACGGAATCGCCCCGGTGTCAAGACAAATCCTGAAAAATGAAACATGGTTCCACCGATTCTTATTCCCTGACACGTACGTTCATCGGGCGAAGACCACTTTCCCAGCGAAAAGGCGGATCACACGCTGGAATACACCACCCCCCATCGAGTTTAATCCTACGCATGGGCCTCAGCCTGCGCGCTCTCCGTCAAAGGGTTTCGCTACAGTGGACGGCAGGCCGAGGACGACGCTACCACGGGAAATCGGGACATATTGGAGGATGATTATGGAACTCGGCGGTATACATCATGTGACGGCGGTAACGGGGGATGCTTCCCGCAACGTCGCCTTTTACACGCAGGCGCTCGGCATGCGCCTCGTCAAGAAGACAGTCAACCAGGATGATGTCTCGGCGTATCATCTCTTCTACGCCGATGGCGTCGGCAGCCCCGGCACGGACATGACCTTCTTCGACTGGCCGCAGGCCGGTCTCACCCGCCCCGGCGTCGGCACGACCACGACGACCGCGCTCCGCGTGCCAAGCCGCGCCGCCCTCGATTGGTGGGCGGCGCGACTGGACGAATACGGCGTGCCGCACAGCGACATCACCACGCCGCACGATCGCGCGCGCATGACATTCGCCGACCCGGAAGGCCAATCCCTCGCGCTCGTAGACGACGGCGGCGCGCCCTTTGACGGTGCGCCGTGGCAGGAAAGCCCCGTCCCGCCGGAGATGGCAATTCGCGGCTTCGACTCTGTCTCGCTCGCCGTTCGCACGCTCGCGCCGACCGCGCACGTCCTGACCGACATCCTCGGCTTTCGCCAGACCGGCGAATCTGCGGTAACGGCAGGAGGCGAACGGGTCGTTCTCTTCGAGACGGGCGCGGGTGGCCCCGGCGCGACGCTCTCCGTAACGGAGCAGCCAACGATGCCCTCTGCCCAGGTCGGCATCGGCGGGGTGCATCATGTCGCCTTCCGCACGCCGAATGACGCCGAGCAGCACGCCTGGCGCGCGCGGATCGCGGCGGCAGGACTGCACGTGACACCGGAGATTGACCGCTTCTATTTCCACTCGATCTACTTCCGCGAGCCGGGCGGCATCCTCTTCGAGATCGCCACCGACGGCCCCGGTTTCGCGACCGACGAGCCAGTCTCATCGCTCGGCGCGTCCCTCGCCCTGCCGCCCTTCCTCGAACGACAGCGCGCGACCATCGAGGCGGGACTGCGCCCGATCACCCCGCTGGAACTCGCCTCAATACATCAGTGAAAGCCGGGAGAGAAACCGAATGAACCGCAGAGACGCAGAGGACGCGGAGAGGGAGAAGAGGGGAAACAAGAAGTTCTTTTCTTTGTGTCCTTTGCGCTCTTCGCGCCTTCGCGATTCGAGCGGTTTCTCTCGCATGCATCGGGAATGCACGGTATTGGATATGCGTTAGCCAAGACAGTAGGATTGTTGTCATGCAGAAAAAGGAGTTGTCCATGATCCCGTCCGGTTATGAAGACCTGCTCGAATCGAAAGCCCTCGCGGACATCGCGACGATTGGACCGAACGGCGCGCCGCAAGTGACCCCGGTCTGGTTCGGCTGGGACGGTACGCACGTCCGCTTCAGCCAGACCAAGACGCGCCAAAAGTACCACAATCTTCAGCGCGATCCGCGCATCGCCCTCGCCATCGTGGATCCCGCGAATCCTTACCGCTACCTCGAAGTCCGCGGCAAGGTCGTCGGCATCGAGGAAGATCCAAATTACGCCTTCATCAACTCGATGGCGAAGAAATATATGGGCAAGGACGAATACCCGTTTCACCAACCCGGCGACGAGCGTGTCATCATCATCGTCGAACCCGAACACACGACGCAGATGGGCGCATAATCGCCAGTATCTCCACACAAGAGACCGGCGCAGACAGCAGTGTCTGCGCCTTCCGCTGTCAAAGACCCTATCCACATCTGCATGTGCTATAGTCAAATGTAAGGAACACAAACCCCGGTATTACCTGATTCTCGTACGAGGGATAAATATGCGTGAGATGTCTTCAACAGTGACGAGTAAAGGCCAGGTAACGATTCCCAGGGCGGTGCGGGAACGGATTGGTGTCGGCCCACACGATAAGGTAAATTGGGTTATCGAGGGGGATTCCGTGAAAGTGACGCGGCGTGAAAGCGTTGTCCGCCGCACGGCTGGCATAATGAAATCGCCCGATGGAACATCATACGCAACTGCCGAGGAGATGCGCACAGCGGCTGAAGAGGCAATCGCCGCAGACGCGTTTCGCCGGATGAATCGCTGATGGCGCTACCGTTCCTTGATAGGAACGTCCTCGTCCGCCACTTTACCCAGGATAATCCGGCGCAATCACCCTGCGCGAGTGTCTACCTCGAGGGCGTTTCCTAACTCATTCGCCGCCCTCCCACAGATGGGCGAGCACTCGTTTGGGGGAGCGGATCAGGTCGGGGCGCCCCGCGTGATGTGCGGC
>JALYUS010000818.1 GCA_030853625.1 Chloroflexota bacterium | reverse complement strand
CACGGTCGAGATATTCCTCATCCAGACTGCGCTGCACCGTGCGTCCCACTTTGCTCGGGGTGCAACGCGCTTTGCAGGGACACTGATTGCACGCTGCTGCGGGCGCTTGATAGTGGATCGAGCGATCTTGCTGCTTGCGCTGGCGGCGTTTCAGTATTGTCCCTTGTGGACAGGTATAGGTGTCGGAGAGCGGATCGTACCGAAAGTCTTGTTGACTGAATCCGATCCGCCGTTTGTCCGGCCCGGGCAGTGGGACGTAAGCGTGAATCCCGGCATCCTCCAGCGCGATGATGTGCTCGATCCCGGCGTACGCGGTGTCGGCGGTGACTTGCCGGGGGCGCAGGTGCCAGTGGAAGCAGGTGTGCCAGACGAGATCGCGCATCGGCTGCCCCTCCATCACCTCTGCGGGCGCGGCCAGCGCTTGCAGGATGATCCGTGCCTTGCCGCCATCGACGACATAATGCGTCTGATAACCGAGTCGGGTACTACTGCCGGGGCGATGCATGAAGGTCGCATCAGGATCGGTCGTGCTGACGACGTAATCAGCCAGGCGCTTGCGGGCGTGATGATTCTGGACTTCCCGCTGTTGTTTTCCTGCCTGTGCCAGCCAATCGTGCCGCTGCGCATTGGACTTGGACATATGATCCTGGCTCTTGGGCATTCGCGGTGAATCTCACTGCGGGTAGAGCAGTCGCTGACGCAGCAAATCGAACTTCGCGCGCCCGTACATCTGCCGCTTCAGGGTCTTCAGCCGGTTGATGTGCCCTTCCGTCGGGCCGTTGCTCCATTCCTCGGTGAGCCCGGCTTGGATCGCCGCCTTATCGAGCAGCAGTCCGAGCGCGAATCGGCGCAGGTCGGGGATGTCCGCCGCGATCGCGTCCGCGATCCATGCGTCCAATCGTCCCCCTTGCCGCTCGCGCATTATCGTCGCGAAGTCGCGCGTCAGCGCGAATCCTGCGGCAATCGTCCCATCCGCTTCACACAGGCGGACGATTAGTGCCCCTTGCTCTGCGGTCAGTCGCTCGGGGCGCTGCAGGAAGAGCATCGCTATTTGTCGCGGCGTCGGCACCCGGTCGCTTGTGCCGCGCTCGCGATGGATGCTCGGGCGCTGTCCGACCGGCAGCCGCAGCGGGGCGAGGAAGCGCACGACATTCGCGTACGAGGAACGGTAGCCCATCGCCCGGATCTCCCGCCACAGCCGGGTCGCGGTGTGGCATCCTTCGTCCCAGCGCCGCAGGAGATATTGCTTGTACGGGTCGAGCACCCGGTGTTGTCGTCGTCGCGGTCGCGGCTGCTTGCGCTCCGGTGGCCCGCCGAGGCGCAGGTAGCGATAGACCGTCGTGCGGCTGATGCCCACCGCGCGGGCGATGTCGGCGATCTCCGCCCCTTTGACGTGCAGCGCGACGACGCGCTCGTAGCGGGTGAGGACGGCGGCATGCCGTCGCAGGCTATCCGCTTCCTGCCGCTCCTGCCACGGTTGCCCCCGCTCCGCTTGCACGGCGGGGGCGAAGGGCACGGACGGAGCGACCACCTGCTTGATGACCGCACGCTTGTGCTGCAGGAAACGGTCGAGGCTCTCCCCAAGGTTCTTCATCAGATGGAAGCGATCGGCGATCTGCTGGGCTTGCGGTGCACCGCGTCGGGCGCCGTCTGCGTAGAGATCGCTGCGATCCCGCGCGATGACCGTCACGCCGGGGGATGCGCTCAGCCATGCGGCAACCGAGTCAGCGGATCGCTCGGGGAGGAGATCGACTGCACGATGCCGTTCGAGATCGCACAGGATCGTGCCGTAGCGTCTGCCTTTCTTCCATGCCCAATCATCCACGCCGACAATCTGTGGCGCAGCGGCGAGCGGGAGCGGCACCGTGCGCACGAGACGCAGCAACGTCCGATTGCTCGTCGGCATCCCGAGTTGGCGGGCGAGGCGGGCACCGGGTTTGCCGCCGAGTGCCATACCGATCCTCGTGAGCGCGCGCAGGAGCGGGTGACTGCGGCGGGCACCGGGGTCGACCAAGGCGGGCATGCGCTCGCGGAAGGTCCGCCGCGGGCAGGTCGGGGTGCGACAGAAGAAGCGACGGGCGTGGATAACGAGCGTGACGGCGCGACCGCCGCAGGGGAGATCGGCGACGCGGCGCTGATAGCGGCTATGGATGGAAGAGGACGATTGATGGCAGATGGGGCAGGATGCCGTGCGCGCCGTCGTGTGGGCCACGAGCATGAGATGGTCGGCTTCCGGGCAGGCGCGGATGATGCGCAACCCGCGCCACTGCGGGAAGATAACGGCAAGGTCCATGGGAAACTCCTTCGCGAAGCCGAAATCGGTACGAAGGAGTGTAGAGAATCCCCGAACGATTCACCGCGAATGCCCAAGAGCCGACATACCCAGCGTCTATTTGCACTTGCGCTGGCAAATGACTATCATCCCCGCTCGGGACTCGACATAATGTCGCTCCGTCGCCGGGTTTACTCATCGGGCGCTCGGAGTTCGTCGCTTCGCGGGGGAATCCATGCCTGCGCGCCTGCGCCCACAACACGAACCGACCGACGACTGGCAGCAACTCCATCTGCTCGCCGCCTTCCCTGAGCAGCGCCTGTATGAGTTGATTCGTCCCGTCGTCCTCTTCGGTCAATCCCCGGCGGAGCGCGCGCAGCAGACCGGCGCCCCGCAACGCACACTCTACCGGCAGGCGGCGCGGTTCGACCACGAGGGGATGGCCAGCCTCTTCGGCCCGACGAAAGTCGAGCGGCATCATCGGCTCCCGGAGGAGATCCGTCGGCATATCCTCGCCCTCAAAGCGGAGCATCCGCCCCTCAAGGTGGATGAGATCACGACGATCTGCTGGGTGCACTTCGGCCACCGCCCCAGCCCGCACACCGTCAAGCGCCTCCTCGCGGAGACGCCGCCGGCCCCGGTGACCACACGCCGCTACCCACCCTATCATCGGTTCGCCGACCCCGCGGAGGCGCGCCACGCGATCTATTCGCTGCACAGCGAGGGGTGGAACAAGCAGAGCATCGCCGATTACCTGCAGATCAATCGCGAGACGGTCCGCGTCACCCTCGTCCGCTGGCTCGCGGAAGGGGTTCCCGGGTTGGACGACAAATCGCACGCCCCGCACCATCCGGCGCGCAAGACCGACCTGCGGGCGATGCTGACCGTCAAGGAGATGCAGGAGAATCCCGAACTGGGCGCGTGGCGCGTCCATGCCGCGCTGCGGCAGGTCGGGATCTTCCTCAGTCCGCGGACCTGCGGGCGGATCCTCGCGGTGAACCGCAAGCTCTACGGGCTCAAGGCGCCGGCCCGGAATCCGAAGTCGCCCAAGCCGATGCCGTTCGCGGCGCAGCGGCGGCATCAGTACTGGAGCGTGGACATCCGCCATCTCGATATGGTCGAGATCGGCACCAAGGTCTATTGCATCTCGATCCTCGAGAACTACAGTCGTGCCATCCTGGCGAGCGGCATCTTCGCGACGCAGGACCTGTCTTCCTATTTAATGATCCTCTACGCCGCGATCCGGCAGCACGGCGTGCCCGAGACGCTCGTCAGCGACAGCGGCGCGGTCTTCGTGACGGCGAAGCAGGCGAAGGCGGTCTACGCCGCACTCGGCATCGAGAAACGGGAGATCGAGCGTCGGCAACCGTGGCAGAATTACATCGAGACGACCTTCAATGTGCAGCGCCGGATGGCGGATTGGGACTTCGCGAACGCGACGACGTGGGCGGAACTGCTCGCCGTCCACGACCGCTGGGTGGTGGACTTCAACTATCAGGTCCACTGGGCACATCGGGAGCGGGAGGATGACCGCCTCGCGCCGCGCGATGTCCTCGGCTGGGTGAGGGGCCGGGAGGTCTCGCCCGAGGAGTTGCACCGCATCTTCTACCGGACGCGCTTTGGCAGGACGCTCGACAAGCTGGGCTATGTCCGCTTCCGGCACTGGCGGGTCTACGGGGAGGCGGGATTGGCGCGCGATCGGGCCGCCGTCTGGCTCTACGGGGAGACACTGACGATTGAGTTCGCCGACGAGCCGCTCGCACGCTATCGGGTGCGATACCAGCCGGACAAGGCGCATCTGTCGGCGGTCGAGGAGCCGCTGCTCTTCGAGACGCCGTATCGCTCAGCGCAGCTACCGCTCTGGGAGTTGAGCGATGCGGAATGGCTCAAAGTGATCCAGCGCCCGCCGTACGCGCTGCGAAAGCCGCGACGTGCCGTGTTTGAGCAAGCGGCGCTCTTCGCCTGATGGCGTTCTTGCCACGGCTACTGCAAACAGACGCTGGGTATGTTCTGGCTAAGTGTGGTTGGCTGAACATCGCGGAGATCGAGCTGAGCGTCCTGGGGCGGCAATGCCTGGATCGGCGGATCGCCGATGTGGAGGGCTTGATGCGGGAGGTGGCGGCATGGGAAGAGGGACGCAACCGCGCGGATGCCATCGTCAACTGGCGGTTCACGAC
>JALYUS010000791.1 GCA_030853625.1 Chloroflexota bacterium | reverse complement strand
GTCTACAACGCTTCTTGGGCCTCCTCAATACCCTGTATGCTCCGGGTCCGACTTTTCGCATATCGGTGTTCGGGGGTGAAATGCCAAAAGTCTTGACGCGATCGCGAACCGCTGACCCGCCAAGGGAATCCTTACCTGCCCGGCCATGCAAATGGGGAAAGTCGAGCTAAGCTCGACTTTCCCCAATTGGCATGAGATGAAACGGCAGGATATGCTCGGTACCACTCGATCAAGAGGAGGTACCGAATGCATACCCTGCCGCCCGCGATGATACTGCTGCTCCGCCCCTTCGCGCCACTCTTCTCCAAACGGGTCTGGCTCCATGCCCAGGTGCTGCTTGCCGGAGCGCTCCTCGCGCCCGCCCAGCGCACCGTCGCCGCCGCCCTGCGCGTGATGGGCTTGGGCCAGACGCCGCATTTCCAGCGCTATCATCGCGTCCTCAATCGGGCGTCGTGGTCGGCACTCGCCGTCAGCCGGGGCTTGCTGCGCCTGCTGGTCGCGGCCTTCGTGCCTGCTGGCCCACTCGTCGTCGGCGTCGATGAGACGCTGGAACGACGCACCGGGGCGAAGATCGCAGCGAAGGGAGTCTACCGCGACGCGGTGCGTTCTTCGCGCAGCCATTTCGTCAAAGCGACGGGACTGCGCTGGGTCTCGCTGATGCTGCTCGCGCCGATCCCGTGGGCGAAACGGGTGTGGGCACTCCCGTTCCTGACCGCCCTCGCCCCGTCGGAGCGCTACGATACGCAGCAGGGACGCCGCCACAAAGCCGTCACCGACTGGGCGTGGCAACTCCTGCTCGTCGTGCGCCGCTGGTGGCCCGACCGCGCCATCGTCGCCGTCGCGGACAGCGGCTACGCCGCCATTCGTCTGCTCGCCCGCTGCATCGCCTTGCCCGTGCCGATCACGGTGATTACCCGCTTGCGCCTCGATGCGGCACTGTACGAACCGGCTCCGCCCCGCCGATCGCACCAGAATGGTCGACCGCGCAAGAAGGGGGCGCGGTTGCCGACGCTGGCGGCACGAGCAACCGATCCCACCACCGATTGGCAACTCGCCACCGTGGCCGATTGGTACGGCGCGGGAGAGCGAACGATCGCACTGACGACTGGCACCGCCGTCTGGTACCACACCGGCCTGCCGCCGGTGCCGATTCATTGGGTACTGATCCGTGATCCACAAGGGAAGTTCGCGACGCAAGCCTTGCTCTGCACTGATCTGATGGTATCGCCGGGGCAGATCATCGCCTGGTTCGTGCGGCGGTGGCAGATGGAAGCGACCTTCGAGGAGGTACGGCGGCATCTCGGCGTCGAAACGCAGCGGCAATGGGCGGACAAGGCGATCCGCCGCACGACACCCGCGCTGCTCGGCCTCTTCTCGCTCGTGACCCTGCTCGCGCATCCGCACCTGAAGGGGGAATCCGGCCCGATCCGGCAGGCGGCGTGGTATCGCAAGCGCGCACCGACCTTCGCGGACGCGCTGGCGTTGGTACGACGGGAGATCTGGGCGCAGGAGACTTTCTGCATGTCCAGTGAGGACGCGGAGATGGTAAAAGTCCCCCGCGCCCTCCTCGAACGCTTCACTGAGACGCTTTGCTACGTCGCCTGATTGGGGAAAGTCGAGCTTAGGGTGCAGAATCTGCATTTCCAGTGGTGTCGTTTTCTGCACTTCTAGAAGTGCAGAATCTGCACTTCTAGGGAGTGGATGAAGGGTATAGACATTCGTTTTCCCGAAACCGAGGCGCTTGATCGAGATCAAGCCTTCGTCCTGGAGTTGCTTGAGGTAGATAATTACTGAGCGTTTCGAGACACCCATATCAACTGCCATCGTCTCCTGCCCAGGAAAGCACGAGCCTTTTCCCCACGCGTAGGACAGTAGAACACCGTATGCGATCTTTGCGCCGAGCGTGATGGTTGAATGTCTGAGGAGTGCGTTAGGGACCTGGGTGAAGCCATCGCGCATTGCGGGGTCTTCAACGATGATTGGGCTGCGCTCTTCTGGTACACTCATCTTG
>JALYUS010000777.1 GCA_030853625.1 Chloroflexota bacterium | reverse complement strand
CGCGATTTCGTGGCGTTCGGCCTCGTTTTTGCTCAATCTCGCGGTTGTCGAGGACCTGAAATCCGCTGGATTCCGCGATCAGGCCACAAGATATGGGGCGATGTGGGAAGTTCATAACACGCTCTAGGCTCCCCGATCCAACTCTTCCAGCACCGGCGCAAAGGCTTCAATGCCGGCGAGGCTGCGCGGCGTGAGCCAGACCTGCACATGCGACACGCCGCCACGGGCGTACGCGCGGAAGGCGTCCGCAATCTGCTCCGGCGTTCCTTCCAGGGGTTCGACACCGCCCGCCACCTGCTCGCCGAGCAGGGCAACCCGGAGGCCGAGCGTTCGCCCGAGCGTCGCGGGGTCGCGGCCGTGTTGGACGCAAGCGGCGTCAATCGCTTCGCGGAGGGGCGGCAGCACATCGGGCCAGTTGCGGCCGTAGCACAGGAAACCATTCCAGAGGTCGGCGTATTGCGTGGTCAGGCGGAGCATCCGCTTGCCGGTGAGCAACGTGCCAATCAAAATCGGCGGACCGTTCGGGCGCGGGCCACGTGGTTCGAGAGTGAGGTCGTTCACCTCGTAGTACGTGCCGTGGAAATCGCAGTAGCCTTTCCGCAGGAGTGATGTGATGATCTGCAATGCCTCCTCGAAGCGGCTGACCGCGTGATCGAACGGGAAGCCGAAGGCGTGAAACTCGTGCGCGACATCGCCAGAACCGAGGCCGAGGATCAGCCGCCCGCCGCTGATCGCATCCAGCGTCTCCGCCATCTTGGCAAGCAGCGCCGGATTGCGGAACCCGGTACACATCACTAAGGTGCCAAGTTCGACGCGCGGCACTGCCGCCGCGAGGGCGGCAATCAAGGACCATGTCTCCCACGCGCCGACGGGCGGCTCCAACTCGACACCGGGCGGAACGGGTCGCCCGGCGGTGATCCAGAGTTGGGCGCGGTCCATCGAGAGGTGATCCGGCAGCCAGAGCGAGTCGAAGCCGACCGCCGCCGCACGCTCGGCCATCGCCAGTGTGTCCGCCCAGGGGTCCGTGATTGGCAGGTGGATGCCGACCTTGAGCGGCCGTTTGCGGCTCCCGTTCGTGCGTGGTATGGCGGACATCATTGGCATTCCTTTCTCGTACGGTGTGAGACGACGGATGAGAAAAACGTCTGGCGCGCGTCGCGCAGTATTCGCGTATTCTTCACGTTCGGCAAGTACATTCCATGCGTTTTCATCCAGCGACAGGTTCCTTCACGCGCTTGACGGACGGCGAGTGCTGGCGTATTGTACGATTGTTAACAGTTAAAAGCAGACAATCGCACAGTATGTCATCGGGAGCATGGAATGCAGGGGGAAGCGCTCGACGCCATTTTGTCCTCGCCGCTCAATCGTGGCCTCGCCGCCGATATCGCTTTGCGCCTGCGCACGGCGATCGTCCACGGCTATTTCGGCCCCGGCGAGCGGCTGCGCGAGGAAGGGTTGGCGAAGTCATTGGGCGTCAGCCGTGGCCCGGTGCGGGAGGCGCTCAGTCAGTTGGAGCGCGAGGGGTTGGTGGTCATTCAGCGGAACCGGGGCACATTCGTCGCGCGACTGACGCGGGAGGACGCGGAGGAGATCTACAGCCTGCGGCGCGTATTGGAGCGGCTGGCCGTCCAGCGAGCGATTCGGCATGCTACGCCCGGTCAATTCGCGGCGATGCGGCAGGTCATCGAGACGATGAACACCTACACCGCGCGCGGCATCACCGAGCAGGAAGCGGCCGAACTCGATGTGCAGTTCCACGAACTGCTCTATCAGGCGAGTGACCACACGCGGCTCTACGATTGCTGGGTGAACCTGCGGCGGCAAATCCACATCCTCCTGCTCAACCGTAATGTCGCGAACGCCGACTTCCGCGTTATCACGGGATCGGCGCACGCAGTCATTCTCGATGCCCTTGAGGGCGGCGACGAAGCGCGCGCGGTTCTCTTGATTGAGGATCACCTCCGCGGGTCGTATGAGCGGGTGATCGGCTCCCTGCATGACCGGGCAGTCAGCAGTCGGCAGGCGGCGGAGAAAGAGACGCAAAGTCCTCTGGGCGTAACTGATGACTGACGACCGCCGAGCGTAGAGGAGGAGACGAGCGACAATCGAATCGTCCTGAGCAATGGCAGTGGGCATGTGCCAACGTGATAGTCGGAAGGGGAAACAGATGACTGAACGAGAGACGGGTACACACTTCGGCGCGCGCACGATGATCACCCGGCGGCGATTCCTCGCGGCGAGCAGCGCGATCGCGCTCGGTGGGCTGCTCGCGGCCTGTGGTGGGAGCAGTAGCGCGACCGACACGCCGAAGCCTGCCGGTGGGACGAGCGGAACGACCGCCCCGGCGCCGACGGCGGCGGGTGCATCGGCCGCCGCCGGTAGCACGACCGCGACACAAGCGCCCGCGAGCGCCTCGACGGGGAAGCCGATCAAGGGTACGGAGTTGACCATTCTCTGGTTGCCGCCGTCTCTTCAGGAAGAAATCGACATTCAAACGAAGAACATGGACGACTGGGCGAGTGGCTCGGGGGTCAAACTGACGAAAAACACCGTCAGCCTCGACCAGTTGGATGCCCAGCTGGCAACATATGCCCAGACCAAGCAGGGTGTAGATCTCACAAACTTGTACGCGCAGCATGTCGCGACCAACGAGAATGTGATGACCGATATTACGGGTCTGGCCAACACACTCAACACAACACTTGGTGGCTGGTATGACGGGCCAAAGAGTGTCTGCATTCGAGCGAACAATCAATGGAAAGCGCTACCGGCAGCCATTTACGGCCAGTACTGGGTCTACCGCCAGGATCTCTTCACACAGGCCGGAATCACGACGTGGCCGGCGACGTGGGAAGACCTCCATCAGGCGGGAAAGAAATTGAAGGCGGCGGGGACGCCGGTTGGTTTTCCTCTTGGTCATGCGGTGACGGATGGCCTGACGCATGCCTATTCATTGATGTGGGACTACGGCGCGAAGGAGTTCGAGGCGGACGGCAAGACGATTGCGCTCAACTCGAAAGAGATGCTGGACTGCCTGACATTCTTCCAGACCTTTTATCACGATGCGTGTGCCGAGAATGCCCTTGCGTGGGATGACTCCGGCAATAACAACGCCTACAATTCAGGTCAGATTGCGGTGACAAACAACGCAAACACGATCTACACGGGATTGCTCAAGACCAACGCGGATCTGGCCTCGAAGTCGACGCACGGCGCTACGCTTGCGGGTCCCGCTGGTACATTCCAGTATATGAGCATGTTGTACTGGGGCATCCCGACCTATGCGAAGAACCCGGATGCGGCGCGCGCCTACCTGACCGAAGGGTTCTACACGAAGGATTTCCAGACCGCGTGGACGAAGGCGGGGAACGGCTACAACCTGCCACCATTTGGGCTGCTGGAAACTGTGGACGCGGCATGGCCAACCGATCCGAAACTCGCCCTGGCGAGGACGCTTGGCAAGACGACACGAATGGCCGGATCCCCTGGCCCCTATACATCGGTTGTTGGTGCAGCGGATAACAAGTTCATCATCACGGATACGTTCGCGAAAGTCGCACAGGGTACATCGCCGAAGGATGCGATCGCCTTCGCGGTCAACGAGTACAGCCTCCTGCTTAAGGGGCAATGAACCCTCGTCCAATCGTGTGCGGCCGCAAGGCCGCACAACCCCCCTCAGTCGTACTGAGATAAAGGGAACGGGCCGCACAGAATTTATCGGAGATTGACTCCTGGTATGCCTCCCGCTCCGCACCGGGGAGGGAGGGGAGAGAGCGATGCAACTTTCATCACCGGTGGCCCCACCAAGCGAGTCGAGTCGCGCGCAGTCCCGTTGGCGAACTCTTTGGGGGCGCGATTCCACACAGGGGTACGTCATGATCGCACCGGCGATTATCTTGCTCCTCGCGCTCGTCGCGTACCCGTTTGCCCTCTCGCTCTGGCTCAGCGTAACGAATGCGAGCATTGGGAATACCGGGCATTTCGTCGGACTTAACAATTATACGAATCAATTGCATAGCGCTATATTCCGTACCGCATTCCGCAATACGTTCTGGTATACCGCCGTGACGACCGTCGTTAAGCTCGTGTTGGGATTCGCGCTCGCGCTGCTGCTCAATCAGCATTTCATCGGGAGGAAATTCGTCCGCGCCGCGATCCTCTTGCCGTGGATTATCCCAAGTGTGTTGAGCACAATGGCATGGCTTTGGATGTTTGACTCGAATCTGAGCAGTTTGAACTGGCTCTTCAGGCACCTCCACCTCATTCACAAAAATCTGCCCTTCCTAACCGATCCGAATTGGGCGATGGGTTGCGTCATGACGGTCAATATCTGGCGCGGCACCCCTTTCCTCGGCATTACTATCCTCGCGGCTCTCCAGACTATCCCGGCTGAACTCTACGAAGCGGCGTCGCTCGACGGTGCGAGCCAGTTTGTTAAGTTCGCCCGCATCACCATCCCGCTCGTGATGCCGGTCCTGACGGTCGTGATGATCGTCTCGATCATCGGCACCTTCTCGGACATCCAGATCGTCTACGCGCTCACCGGCGGCGGGCCGATTAACAGTACGCAGGTGCTCTCGACGTTGAGTTATCAGGCCGGATTACGATCCGGTATGCTCGGGCAAGGAGCTGCCATCTCACTTTACATGTTTCCGGTGATGCTCCTCATGGTCGTCCTACAGGTCTGGAATGTGCGGCGGAGGTTCGCGATATGATCAGGCGTACGTCGGGTGGCGTGAAGGCGCTCCGCATCTTGACGGTCTACGTGCCAGTAGTAATCGTGCTGGTTCTCATCCTCTTCCCGTTCTTCTGGATGGCGGTCACGTCGTTCAAGGCGGACTCCGAACTGACCAATCTCAAGATTAACCCGTTCTATCCACATAGCCCGACACTTGCTCACTATGCGAAGTTGCTGCAAACGACCGCGTACCTTCGCTGGTTTTGGAACACGACCTACATCGCCATCATCAGCACGGCGCTTTCCATGGTCATCAGTGTCCTCGCGGGCTATTCTCTGTCGCGTCTTCGCTTTCGCGGCAACTCGTTCGTTAGTGGTGCGATCTTCGTCGTTTACCTCGTCCCGACCACGCTTCTCTTCATCCCGATGACGCAGATCATCACCAGGCTTGGGCTCATCAACAACCCGCTCGCGCTCATCCTCATCTACCCAACTTTTCTCGTTCCCTTCTGTACCTGGCTGTTGATCGGGTATTTCCAGACCATTCCGCATGAGCTGGATGAGTGTGCGATGGTGGATGGAGCGACGCGTTTTCAAGCACTCGTACGGATCGTGCTGCCCACTGCGATTCCCGGCCTCGTGACTGCGGGGATTTTTGCCTTCACGCTCTCATGGAATGAATTCCTCTATGCACTCGTGATCCTGTCGTCCGACAATTCGCGGACGATCATCGTTGGCGTACTGGTCAGGCTTGTCCGGGGCGATCTGCTCCCCTGGGGCACGCTCATGGCATCGGCTCTTCTGGGTTCAATCCCGGTCGCGGTACTGTACTCGTTCTTCGTCGAGCAGTACGTCTCCGGCATCACCGCCGGTGCGGTCAAGGGGTAGAGAACCTAACCCCCGACCCCTTCCCTAAAAGGAAGGGGAGTGATTCTGTTCGAGAAACCGGGGCATTGAGCGATAAGACAGGGCATTTTCGACAAGTCACCCCTCCCTTTTAGGGGAGGGGGCGGGGAAGAGGCAGAAAGGCAGGGACGCATGGCAGTAGAGACGGCACGAGCGACAGACACAGAGGTGGATAAGGAGCAGTTGATCGGGTTGTACCGGCAGATGCTGGAAATCCGCCGCTGCGAGGAGCAACTGGCGCGGCTGCATCAGACTGGATTCATCCCCGGCGCATGCCACACCTATGTCGGGGAGGAGGCAATCGCGACGGCCGTCTGCGCGCACCTGCGGGAGAGCGATACGGTGATGAGCACGCACCGCGGTCACGGCCACGCGCTCGCCAAGGGTGTGCCGCCGCGCGAGATGATCGCGGAACTGCTCGGCAAGGTGACGGGTTGCTCGCACGGGCGCGGCGGCAGCATGCATATCTTCAAGCCCGAGGTCGGCATGTTGGGCACCAGCGGCATCGTCGGGCCGAGCATCCTGATGGCGACGGGCGCGGGCTACACGTACATGCTGAAGAAATCGGGCCAGGTCGCTGTCGCCTTCTTCGGAGATGGCGCGGTCAGCAATGGCGCGTTCCATGAGGGACTGAACCTCGCTACCGTCTGGGACTTGCCGGTCCTTTTCGTCTGCGAGAACAATCAGTACGCGACCGAAGTGCCCTTCGCGACTATCACGAAGAATGCGAGCGTTGCGTCCAGGGCGGCGGCGTATGGTTTGCCGGGCATCGAACTGGACGGCAACGATGTCCTCGCAATCTATCAGGCAGCAGGCGAGGCGGTCCGCCGGGCGCGCGCGGGCGAAGGGCCGACCCTGCTCGAATGTAAAACGTA
This sequence comes from Chloroflexota bacterium, assembly GCA_030853625.1. Taxonomy (GTDB): domain Bacteria; phylum Chloroflexota; class Chloroflexia; order Thermomicrobiales; family JALYUS01; genus JALYUS01. The sequence continues at coordinate 2,963 of JALYUS010000777.1, read as the reverse complement.
CCGCACTCGCCCACACTCCGAAGGAATGCGCGACGCGGGATACCGCACGCAGGATGAAGTCGAGTCGTGGCGCGGGCGCGACCCGATCCCGCGACTCCGGGAGCATCTGCTCGCTGAGAATATCGCCAGCAGTGATGAGTTGGAGCAGATTGACCGTGCGGTGCAGGAAATGATCGCGGAGGCCGTCGAGTTCGCCAAAGCAAGCCCCTGGCCTGATGCTGCCACCGCGACCGATCATGTCTTTAGCGGGGAGTAACGAGTAGTGAGTACTGAGTGATTTAACCAACTCAGTACTCAGCACTTCGTAAGGAGCCATCATGCGCGAGATGACGTTCACGGCGGCAGCCCTTGAGGGCCTGGGCGAGGAGATGGAGCGCGACCCGATGATTTTCGTCGTCGGAGAAGGCGCGGGGGAGCGGGGCGGGAACTTCGGGACGACGGTCGGCCTGTATGAGCGATTTGGTCCGGCCCGCCTGCGCGATACGCCGATCACCGAGCGGGGGTTCACCGGCCTCTGCACCGGCGCCGCGATGACGGGCGCGCGCCCAATCGTGGATTACATGTTCATTGACTTCGGGCTGGACGCGATGGGCGAACTGATCAACCAGACCGCGAAAATTCAGTATATGAGCGACGGACGCCTGAAGATGCCGATTGTCCTGCGTGGCTGCATCGGTATCGGCAACTCGGCGGCGACGCATCATTCCGGCAGTTACTACTCGATCTTCACGCATGCCCCCGGTTTCCGTGTCGTCGTGCCAACGACGCCATACGATGCGAAGGGGTTGCTGAAAACCGCCATCCGCTCCGACGATCCGGTCGTCTTCATGGAGCACCGCTCCGTCCTCAACACGCGCGGTCCGGTGCCGGAGGAGGAATATCTCATCCCGTTCGGCCAGGCGCGCATCGCCCGTGCAGGCACGGATGTGACGGTCGTCGGCATCGCCGGGATGGTCAACCGGGCGCTTGCCGCCGCCGACACGCTGGCCGGGGAGGGTGTCTCGGTCGAGGTGATTGATCCCCGGACGCTTGTACCGCTGGACATCGAGGCGATCCTCGCATCTGTCCATAAGACCGGGCGGTTGCTCGTGGTGGACGAAGATTACAGCCCGTGTGGGATCGCCGCCGAGATTGGCATGCAGGTGATAGAGCGCGGCTTCGACGATCTCGATGCGCCCGTCGCGCGGTTGACCGGCGCGCAAACGCCGGTGCCGTACAGCGCTCCGCTTGAACAGGCGATCATCCCGAACCCACAGACGATCGCCCAGGCGATCCGCGACTTGCTGGCAGCGTAGGGAAGTAGATAGGAGACAGTAGTCAGTGGACGGTAGGCAGATTCTACGGGTAGCAGTGGCAACCTCTTCTTCGTTCTGGCTACCGTCTACTGACGACTGACCCAGGAGGGACGCGTATGGCGATTGAAGTTGTCATGCCCCGGCTCGGCTGGAACATGGAAGCCGGGACGGTGGTGGAATGGCTGAAGCACGACGGCGATCCGGTGAAGGCGGGGGAATATCTCTTTCTCGTCGAGAGCGACAAGGCGACGACGGAGGTAGAGTCGCTCGATAGCGGCATCCTCCGCATTCCGGGGAACGCGCTCCGCATCGGCGAAGAATTGCCCGTCGGAACGGTGCTCGGCTATCTCGTGCAGGAGGGTGAGAGCGTTCCTTCCAATGGCGTCAATGGATCGGCCCCAAGCGGAATTGCCGCGCCTCCCGCGCCTGCATCCGCGCCGTCCGCGCCCGCCGTAGCCGCCGCGTCGCAGGCGTCGATGACTGGGATGCCCGCCGCAAGTCCACGCGCGATCCGCATCGCGGGCGAGATTGGGGTGGACTGGACGCAACTGACCGGCAGCGGCGGCGGCGGCCGGATTGTCGAACGTGACGTGCGTGCAGCGGCGGCGCAGGCTCCTTCTGGTGGCGCCGATTTGCATCCTGTGGAGAAGCAGGATGCAAACGTGCCACCACCAGCGACAAAGCCAGTAGCCGCCGTGGCGGAAGCGGCGACACCGATTAGCAGCATGCGCCGCATCATCGGCGAGCGGATGGCGCAGAGCGCGCATACCGTCGCGCCCGTCACACTGACGACCGAGGCCGATGCAACGGCGCTTGTCCGGCTGCGGAGCGACATCGAGGGCGCGTTGATCGAGACGGAGACGGCGGCAACCCCGACCTACAATGACCTGTTCGCGAAACTCGTCGCCGTCGCGCTGGGAGAATTCCCCGACTTGAACGCTTCGCTCACGGACGGCGGCATCGTCCGACACGAGGCGGTACACATGGGCATTGCGGTGGACACAGAGCGCGGGCTGCTCGTCCCGGTGATCCGCGACGCGCAGGCCAAATCAATCCAGACCATCGCGACGGAGTCGGCGCGATTGATCGGGCAGACGCGGGCGGGCAAGGCATCGCGCGATGCCTTACAGGGTGGCACCTTCACGATCACGAATCTCGGCATGTACGGCATTAATGTCTTCACACCGATTATCAACCTGCCGGAATGCGCGATCCTCGGCATTGGCCGGATCGTCGCGCGGCCCGTCGTCGTGGACGAGGAGGCGGGAACAGTCGCGGTGCGGAAAATGGTCGCGCTCAGCCTGACCTTCGATCACCGCGTCGTGGACGGCGCACCGGCCGCGCGCTTCCTCAAGCGGATCACGCAGTTTATCGAGCAGCCACTCGTCTGGTTGACGCGGTGAGCGCCGAATGACAAGGAGCGAGATTGCAGCGGACGGTGGTCGCGCGCGTGGCCTTGCTTGGGAAAACCGTGATCGGTGGGGTCGAACCGCTCGCGGGTACGGCTCGAGAAATCGCTGATGCGATCCGTGCATACGCGCGGGGTGGCGTATCGCACATGCAAGTCTGGCTCCAACCGAACGATCTCCGTGGCATCGAGGCGTTCGCCGCCGTGCTGGAGGATTTGGATCGTGGCGACCCCTCCTGAGTGGGGCGCGCACACTCGTT